>DUTL01000201.1 GCA_012842105.1 Candidatus Fermentithermobacillaceae bacterium
GGGCTGGTGACTGGCTCGGCTGTGGAGCCATTCCGGCAGGTTTAGGGGCTTACAGGCAGGCAAGCGGCTCGCCTACAGAGCCACTCCTGCGGATTTCAGGGCTTGCGGGCTGCTGACTGGCTCGGCTGTGAAGCCATTCCGATAGGTTTAGGGGCTTACAGGCAGGCAAGTGGCTCGGCTGTGGAGCCATTCCGGCGGATTTCAGGGCTTGCGGGCTGCTGACTGGCTCGGCTGTGGAGCCATTCCGGCAGGGTTAGGGGCTTACAGGCAGGCAAGCGGCTCGGCTACAGAGCCACTCTGACAGATTTGCCGTCACAGCCGCCAACTGCGAGTTGCATGTGAGTACACGACAGGCGTATGGACCCGTAAGTGTAAGGGTTGCAAATAGGGAGAAGGGAGAAGGTGGCCTGGCCCCTGGCCAGGTTTCTCACGTTACCCGTTGAGTTAAGCTCTGCCAAACGGGGTGGTTTCGGATTTCCTCAGGTTTTCCTTCACATTGCACCTGGCCGCCGGCTAGAACCACTACCCTTGAGGCAAGTGCCTGGACCTCGGCAAAATCATGGGTTACAAGCACTGTAGTGGTTTGCTGCTCTCTCAGGATTTCCCTAAACTGAGCCACAAGGTCTTGGCGGGTAATCACGTCAACTGAGGCGAACGGTTCGTCGAGAAACAAGACTTCCGGTTCAAGTACGAAAGCCCGGGCCAGCGCGGCCCTTTGGGCTTCTCCTCCCGACAATGTATCAACAAGCTGGCCGGCCAATTGGGTTAAGCCAAAACGAGTGAGCCACGTATCTACCCGGCCATCATCACTGCTAATTTTTCTGAGGGAAAGCCCCAACTTTACGTTGTCCCTGACTGTTCCGTCCAAAAGCAAAGGTTCCTGGAAGACCACAGCCATGCGGCGCCGGATGCTCAGGGCGTTTTGCCGTGTAACTTTTTCACCTTTGAATAGAACATCCCCGCGCTGGGGGGTATCCAGGCAAGCCATAACCGAAATCAAGGTGCTCTTTCCGGCTCCGTTAGGCCCTATTACAGCCAGCACTTCACCTGGATTGACATGTATCTCGGGCACGTTGAGAATCTTTCGGCGTCCTTTGACTACTTCGACATTTTGAGCCTTCAATACCGGTAATGCACTTGGTAATGCACTTGATTCCGGCACCACTTGAGTCACCCTTTCTGCCTCTTCTGCTGAAATTGTGTAAGCAGGGCCGTAATTGCGTAACTAAGCGCTATGAGGACAAAGCCCAGGGCAATTGCCACGTCAAAATTACCTTTTCTGATTTCCAGCACAATGGACGTTGTGAGCACTCTGGTTTCGTGAAGTATGTTTCCGCCTACAGCCATCGATGCGCCTACTTCTGCAATGACCCTTCCCAGGCCGGCCATAATGGCTCCCATGAGCCCGAACCGGCACTCCCTCAGGAGCAGCCACCACATCTGCAGAGGCGATGCGCCCAAAGCCAGAATCTGCAGTTTGAGTTTGGGATTTAGCTGTTGAACCGCAGCCATGGTAAGCCCTGTTACAATTGGAGTTGCAATAAGCGCTTGGGCGATGATCATTGCAGGCGGAGTGTACATTAGCCTCAGGCCTCCCAACGGGCCATTTCTCCAGAGAAACAGGCTGACCCAAAGCCCGGCTACAGTAGGGGGGAGGGCCATTCCTGCGTTGACCAGGGAAATTATCGTTCTTCTTCCCCTGAAGTTGCTGACTGCAAGGCAAAGGCCTGTTGGAATCCCAATCATTACGCTTATCATGGTGGCGAATCCCGAGACCTTCATAGTAAGATTCACAATTTCGAGAATCTCCGGGTCGCCCTGCAATATAAGGCGTACTGCCTGTTTCAGCCCTTCCCAGATAAACTTCACCGAATCCTCTCCTCAATCAGTTGCTTCATCCGGTTTCATCGAGTTTCAACCGGTATTCAGTTTTGATACCAGGCACTCCAGCGTCCTACGGATTCATCACTGCCGGTGACCCGGTATTGCTCTATGGTGGCTGGCAGTGCCCGGTAACGGCGTGCCCCTGGCCTGAATCCATCCTCAGATGGCGTTAGTCTTGCCGGCAACTTTCCCTCGCTTGAGGCTGGCCAGGCCGGGGCTTTTTCTCACTTACTTAGGTTCGGGTTTTCCGGCATCGGGAACAAACAGCGGCTCGCCGAACTTGTCGACGCCAAATTCGGCAATCACGTCTTGGGCTTCCTTGGATACCATGAACTCCACAAAAGCTTTGCCGCCTTCATCATTGACCTTTTCAAATTTCTCAGGGTTTACCTGCATTACGTGGTAAATGTTGAGAAGGATTGGGTCTTTCTCAACCAGGACCTCGAGCTCCAGGGTGTCCTTGCGTGCAAGGTATGTACCGCGGTCTGTGAATACATATGCAGCTTTCTCCGAGGCAATGTTGAGAGTGTCGCCCATTCCTGCGCCTGCTTCCACGTACCAATCGCCTTCAGGCTCAATTTCCGCTGCTTTCCAAACTTCCTTTTCCTTCTTGTGAGTGCCTGAATCGTCGCCTCTTGAAACGAAAGTGGACTTGGTTTCTGCTATCATACTGTAGGCTTTTGCTGCTGATTCTTCGCCCTTAATTCCGGCAGGGTCGTTAGCAGGGCCACATATGACAAAGTCATTGTGCATGACAAGTTGCCTGTTTACGGCGTGGCCGCTTTCCACGATTTCTTCTTCAGACGCAGGGGCGTGAGTCAGGAGCACATCAGCTTCGCCTTCCTTGCCCATGGCCAGGGCCGCGCCGGTGCCTACTGCTACCGTTTTGACCTTATACCCTGTGTTCTTCTCGAAAATGGGAATCAATACATCAAGCAAGCCGCTATCCTGCGTACTTGTAGTTGTGGCCAATATGACTTCCTTGGTTTCCTTCGGCTTACAAGCTACCATTGTTACTGCGAGCATTGCCACCAATGCCATCACAGAAACTAATCTAAACATCCTCGATTTCATCTATTGGAACCTCCTCAAATCTCAAATGGAAACTCAAGTTTTTGGGAGCAATCACGGCAAGCTCCCCAACATACCGGTTTCCTCGTAAGCTGTGCATTCGTGCTACAGCCGTACTTTACAACTCCGGTTTTCCGTATGACGTTCAGAGGGAATTGCAGTAACGGCTCGATACCGGTTGATAAACCTGCAAATTGCAGATGCCGTTGCCTCAAACCGGCCGGCCAGCCGTTTCATAACACCCCCAACGGTTTTTGCAGATCAACTCCGGTTCAATTGCTCATGCGGGCTTCCGCATTCTGAGGCAATCCCTCTCAGGATATCAATCCCGTGGGGAAGAGCAGGGAGGATGATCTGCAAGTTTTCTCTCACCCCCTTTGGGCTTCCCGGAAGGTTGACTATGAGAGTGTTGCCTCTAATCCCTGATACCGCCCGCGACAGCATCGCCTTGGGGGTATACTTAAGCCCCTCGATCCTCATAGTTTCAGTCAATCCGGGTACCTGGCGGTCAATAACATCCAGTGTGGCTTCAGGAGTAACGTCTCTGGGGCCAAACCCTGTGCCACCTGTGGTAATAATCAAGTCAACTGCAAGTTCGTCGCAGAGCCTTGTGAGTTCAGCCGAAATTACATCGCGTTCATCAGGGACCAGTGAGTAAGACACTATTTCACCCAGGGGAACTTCTATTTCAGTGATAAGTTCTTTTATGGCCAGGGCGCTTTTGTCCTCCCGCTCGCCTCTGGAACCTTTATCGCTGACTGTGACAATGGCGATCCGGGCGGCATTGCCGGCCTCGACAGGGTCAGGGCCTCCTCTGGAAACCTGGCCACTCACGCCGGGTTTGACAGGCTTGTCATGCGAATTAATGGTCACAGTTCTTCACCTTCCCTGACGTATGTTCCCGATTTTCCTCCGGTTTTTGCAACCAGCCTGACATCAGTTATCTCCATTGATTTGTCTACTGCTTTACACATGTCATATATAGCTAATCCAGCCACAGAGACTGCCGTAAGGGCCTCCATCTCAGCGCCTGTCTTGGCTGTAACGCTCACTGTAGCCTGGATGTCAACACACGAACACTCAGTATCCGGCGTAACGGTAACATCCACGCCTGACAGGCTTAGAATATGGCACAACGGGATGAGTTCCCAGGTTTTTTTGGCTGCCATGATTGCTGCCACCTGGGCGGTTGCCAGGACGTCTCCTTTAGGCATCTTGCCGGCAGTGATCAACTCCAATGTTTCAGGCTGCATTTTCACACGCCCCCGGGCTACGGCTTGTCGTGAAGTGGGCTGCTTAGCGCCTACATCCACCATATGAACCCCGCCTTCTGGCTTGAGGTGGGTAAGGGGATGAGAGCCCAAGCCCTGGTTCCCGGGTGGACTCAATTTGCCGGCGCAGGCCTCGTCTCCTGCTTCAGCCCGGGGTATTCTGCTGCAGCCACCGGTTCCGTGGCCATGGCAACTTGCTGAAAGTGTCATCCTGTGTGTCATCATTGCCTGATTTACCCTCCAATCTGGCACATCCGCCTTGTGTGTGCGTGATGCTCGCCTAACTTGTGCCCTTGTGGTTTGAGGCTTATTGCCAGGTTAAACGCATGTCTGAGCAATTTGCTTACATCAGGAGCCCCATTGGAGCCCGTTTCAACACAGTGCTTTGTATTACGGCTTGAGCCGTCAACGTGTGTGGCTGCCACTTCGCCATAGGCTTCTCCGGTGCCGGGCCGGCCCCTATAAAGACCCGGGTAGCCTTGTCCGAACTCTCGCCGTGATTGTCTCAGTACCGGTATCAGATCTATTTCTACGTCGTCCGCCAGGCATGGCCTGATTTTGCCGTCTGCAGTCAGGCGCAGCCTGTTGCACCGGTTACAGAACGGGTGGGATATGGCGCCGATGAAACCAATGGTTCCCAGTGCATTGGCCAGTTTGAATGTTCTTGCAGGCCCTGCGCTTTTCACGCCGCCTTGTGACGGCAGGCCGGGCACTGGCTCAAGGCGCCCGAGTTTGGCTGTTTCGTCCATGATTTGATCAATGGGTACGGCTGTGTCTTGTGACAGGTGTTCCGGGCCAATTGGCATTACCTCAATGAAACGTACATGGAGCGGCCATCTGTATGTGAGGGATGCCATGTCTCTCACTTCGCCGAAGTTCAGGCTGGTTACCACGGTGTTGATTTTCACCGGGTTTAGGCCTGCGTCCAGGGCGGATTCAATGCCTGAGAGAGCATCTTCCAGCTTGCCCCGTCTTGTGATTTGAGCAAATTTCTCCCGGTCCAGCGTATCCAGGCTGATGTTTACCCTGTCCAGCCCCGCGTCTTTGAGTGCCTGGCTCACAGGCGCAAGCAGGATCCCGTTGGTTGTCATCGAGATATCAGGAAAGCCCAGGTTCTTCAGGCCTTCTACCAAATGGGCAATATTTTTCCGTACAAGAGGTTCTCCGCCTGTGATTCTTACGTGGCTGATTCCCAGTTGTTTTGCCACGGCTGCAATCTGCATGATTTCTTCGTATGTGAGAATGCTCTCATGGCCTAAAGGCGGCACTCCTCCTTCAGGCATGCAATAAACGCAGCGAAGGTTGCACCTGTCGGTGACTGAAATTCTCAGATAGTCAATAGTTCTGTTGCAACAGTCTTTCATCCTCGAATCTCTCCTCGAATACCGCATAATGATTCTGTGCGTATTTAAGAATTGTGTTCGTCTCTGTGTGTTCGCGCACATCAAATAGCGGCCACAAAAGCCACTTCGCAAAGCCGCCGTTTTACCCGCGCCATTGGGCCACCCCTGTGTCTCTCGTGTCATAACCTCCCAGGGCCTCAACTCGCTTCTTGAAAGCATCTTCCTTAATGAGCTGCAAAATAGCTTTTACGCCGGGATGGTCGAGGTACTCTACCGGTATGGCCAGGTCGTAGCGTTCCTCCTGCCAGGGAATGAAATCAAGCCCAAGGGCCCGGGCGGCCGAAAATATTCCAAGCCCTACATCGGCAGCTCCGCCTTTCACTTCTGCAGCTACCTGGGTATGGGTGTATCCTTCACGGTTATAGCCGTTGATTTTATCAGGATTGATACCCCTGAGTTTCAGGTGATAGTCGAGAAGGACCCTTGTGCCTGCGCCGCTCTGACGGTTTATGAATCTCACATCGTCCCGTGTGAGGTCTTCTATATCCTCAATATTTTTTGGGTTCCCAGGCTGGACCATGAGCCCCTGCATGCGGTATACCAGGGTTACCAGGCAGACTTCCCTTTCGCCGGCGTACTTCTGCACATAAGAGACGTTGTACCGGCCTGTCTTTTCGTCCAACAGGTGGGTGCCTGCAATATGGGCCTCATGCCTTCTGAGTGCAAACAGGCCGCCAAGGCTTCCTTGGTTGGCCGATGAAAGTGTCATCTCCGGATGTCTTTCCCTGAGCATGCTTGCGATTATGTCGATGGCCAGATCATGGCTGCCTATGGCTACCACAGTGCCAAGTATCTCTCCAAGAGGTTTAAGTAGGCCAATTTCTACTTCGGTTCCTCCCATAATGCCTTCTTTGTCACGGGGAACCATCATAATTCCATCTGCCCTTACCAAAGATGTAGTGAGGGCCGCACCTCTGGCTACAGGGGTTGCCACCAGTTTATCGCCTACTTTTCCAAGTTTGACCCTGACAAACTCATCGATTCCCATTGGCGACGCAACGTTTCTTGACAGGTTTGCCGTAATCGTCCGGGGAGTGAGGGTGGGCAGCCCTAGCAGCCCCAGGATCAAGGGCTTTACAAACAACTCCATCGCCAGGAC
>DUTL01000202.1 GCA_012842105.1 Candidatus Fermentithermobacillaceae bacterium
CCTGGACTGTATTATTTGGTTGCAGCAACAGCCGGTGATGATGCCGGTGAGTAAAGTGTATCAGATTGTATGTGGTTTTACCTAGCATTGCGGGGAGCCTGGTGACTCAAATTGGAAAATTGTCAGGAACCCAGGAACAAATTACATGTGGGTGCGTCAAATGCGCTGTAGGCCGGAAGTGGCCCGGAAATATTTCGAGTGGATATTGAAACCAGGCAACATAATCGGTTAAGGGGGACAAGAGATGTTCATAGACAAGGTTAGGAACTTCAGGAAATTTGTGCTACCCGTTTTGCTGGTGATTGGTTTTGCAGTTGTCCTGAGTACAAATGCTCCAAAAGTTTACGCTGAGGAATCAGGAAAAAGGCTCATTTCAATAACAGGCGAGGCTGAAATCTATGTCAAGCCCGATATTGCAGCAGCGAGTTTTGGAGTAGAGACCAATGCAGCTACTGCACAGGAAGCTCAGAAACTCAACGCGTCGGCCATGAACAAGGTTATCGCGGCTTTGCAGGGAAAAGGAATATCAAAAGAAGATATTCAAACGTCGAACTTCAGCCTTTACCCCGTGTACGAAACCCAGTCTCATGCAGATAGGCCTTATGGCAAACAGGTGCTCACCGGATACCGGTGCAACAACACAGTCAGTGTAAGGATCAAAGATATCGGGAACATAGGCAGCGTAATAGACTCAGCCATAAGTTCAGGGGCAACAAATGTAAACAGTATCTCTTTTGGGATTCTGGATTCCAAGAAATACGAAGATGAAGTGCTGGCTAAGGCAGTAGGAAACGCCAAACACAAAGCAGAGGTTATTGCAGAAGCCGCCGGTGTCAGTATTACCGGGATTTCCAAAATATCAGACGGCTATGTATCTGTTTCCACTGTTCGCGGCATGGCTAAAGTCATGGACCAGGCAGAATCAGTTCCTATTGAACCGGGCGAAGTGAGCATTATGAGTACAGTGAGAATCGACTTTACCTTTTGACCATCGAGTACTAATCGGGCAAAGCGCCAGAGTGTTACATCGCAGGTGCCGGTAGCGTTGCCGAACTTTCGGCACCTTCATAGATATTACGGCTGTTTGTGAGTGATCTCGAAAACGTGCTCTTCCTGGCGTCCAAACAGGGCCCCGGAAGGGCATTTTCTTCTGAAGGCCTATGGGTAACGAAACTCAGTGGTATACAGGGCGTACCATTCGGTGTGTTACACGTAAAGTTGCACAGTACTAATATTCGATGGTACAATATTTTGCATACAGAAATAATTTGATTGACCTCGATTGAACTTACTATAAGACCGGATGGTGAGCCAATGGACAGATCATCCCAGGATGAGGCCGTTTTACAGGATTTGCCCAATGCTGATGAGATCAAGAGCGTACAGGAAAAGCTGCGGGAAGATGAGCAACCGGAACTTCAGGCCGAAGTGCCAGATGTGCATCCGCCAAAATCCCACCAAACCAGTTTCGATACCGGGGTCGACCGGACCACCTCTGATCAGGCTGGGCCTCAAGAAACTTATGATGACACAGTCGAGGCTCTCCCCGAGGATTTGGTGGAAGACACGCCTGCTTTACGAAGTCAAATAATCAACCTTGCATTGCCTGCTCTAATCGAGCAGACTCTGATGACACTGGTTTCCATGGCTGACATGATTATGGTAGGGCGCCTTGGCCCTTGGGCCATTACCGCTGTAGGCCTGTCGAACCAACCCATGTTTGTGGCAATGTCGGTTTTCATTGCTCTTAACGTTGGGGCGACTGCGCTTGTGGCTCGTTTTGTGGGAGCGGGAGAACCTGAAGAGGCATCCAAAGTTGCACGCCAGGCTCTTATGATCGCCGTAATTATGGGTTTTATCCTGGCTGTGATAGGGCTTTCTTCAGCGGGCGGCATTCTCCATTTTATGGGGGCAGAAGAAGATGTTATTGGCCCTGGTACTGAATACTTGCGAGTAGTGTGTATGGGGCTTCCGGTATGGGCTGTAAGTATCAGCCTTACTGCTGCACTTAGAGGAGCAGGGGATACAAGAACCCCTATGACGGTAAACATTGTAGCTAACCTGGTTAATGTAGTAGGAAACTACTTGCTGATTTACGGCCATTTGGGGTTACCAAGGCTTGGGGTTAAGGGAGCCGGGGTGGCAACTACCATATCCCGGGCGGTAGCGTGTGCTCTCATGCTCTCCAAGGTAATAAAAGGCGACAAGGTTATCAAGATATCCAGAGGCGATTCCTTCAAGTTTGACTCAGGGATTATCAAAAGAATTCTTAACGTTGGGATTCCAGCTGCTCTTGAGCAGGTTGTCATGCGAAGCGGACAGATGACCTTTGCAAGAATAGTTTCGAGTTTTGGCACGATTACGTATGCTGCTCATCAGATTGCCATTAACATAGAAGGATTCTCGTTTACTCCGGGATTTTCCTTTTCCATCGCTTCCACTACGCTTGTAGGCCAATGTCTAGGCGCCAAGAATCCTGACCGGGCGGAAAGAGTGGGGTGGGAGGCAGTTAGGATCGGAGCTTTTACCGGAATTGCCACAGGTATTGTGTATTTCTTTTTCGGTAAGTATTTTGCGTATCTATATACAGATGACGCAACTGTTATGGCGCTTGCTGCAGGCGCCCTAAAGATAATCGCTTTGGTGCAACCCTTTATGTTGTCTAATTTCATCCTTATGGGCGGGCTCAGAGGCGCAGGAGACACCAGGTGGACGTTGTACATTACAATGGCCGGGTTTTGGGGCTTGCGTGTAGTAACAGCGTACCTGCTTGCAATCAAGATGGGCATGGGGCTTTACGGAGCGTGGATCGGAATGGCCCTGGATATGGTTGGAAGGGCCACCCTTGCAGGTTTACGGTTTAGAGCCGGCGGTTGGAAACATACACGAGTGTGACCGGAAAAGCATATGGCGAAGCATAATCCAATAGAGACACAAATCCCCAACCTTAGAAGAGAGGGGATTTTTCTTCAAGAGCTGTGTTAGCCCCCAGAATCGAAATATGACCTAATCTGGCCGGTTGAAAAGCCTGCGGGGGAGTAAAGAATGATTCCTTGTGGCCATCTAACACGTATATACTAATTAGAGAAACATCTGAACCTTGCTTTTGCTTTATGAGGCGGCACGTATCGCGTTATAGCGGCGCTTATGGCTGCACATATAGCGGTACGTACAAGTACGTGTAGTTCAGGCAGTCTGTCTGGTTGACGAAGTATGTACAGTGTGATGGGAGGAGGGGGAAGGTTTGCCGGGTTGGGCAGTGTGGATAGTTGTGGCCGTAGCGTGTGTGGTGATAGAGATTTTTACACCCTCATTTTTCATTCTCTGGTTTGGAGTGGGCGCCCTTGTTGCTTCTTTAGCTGCAGGCCTGGGAGCCGGCATAACATGGCAGTTCACAGTCTTTATCGCAACTTCAGCAGCTTTGATACCTTCAACAAAACGGATTTCTTCTCAATGGCTTAGCCGAAGGAAAGAGACGAAAACGAATATATATGGCATTGTGGGCAGAACAGGTTATGTGACAAAAGACATAGGCGAATCCTGCCCGGGCCAGGTAAGAGTGAATGGAGAGGTTTGGACGGCTTGCAGTTCGTCAGAAACCAAGATTGCTTCAGGGACGAAAGTAGAAGTCCTGGAGGTCAAAGGAGTTCATTTAGTGGTTAAGGCTTTAGGCGAGCAGGTCTGTGAGTAGCAAAACGCAAAGGGAGAGGGAGGTTAGAACATGGAACTTGTACTTGCTGTGCTTGTTGTGTTGCTTTTCGTGTTCGCGGCAACGTCTATCAGGGTGATCAGGCAATCCCAGGTAGGAGTCGTAGAAAGGTTAGGGAAGTTTCACGGTCTTGCCGAAACCGGTGTTAATATTATTATTCCGTTCTTGGATAAAATGAGGGCTGTAATTGACCTTCGTGAGCATGTTGTGGATTACCCGCCACAGCCTGTTATCACTAAAGATAATGTAACCATGCAAATTGACACTGTGGTGTACTACCAGGTAACCGACCCGATTAAGTTCACTTATGAAATTGCTGCTCCGAAAACTGCAATAGAATACCTGACGGCTACTACATTGCGTAACATCATAGGTGACATGGATCTTGACGAGACTCTTACGTCCAGAGACAGAGTGAATGCGAAACTCCGGTTGATTCTTGATGAGGCGACCGACAAATGGGGCATCAAGGTAACACGCGTTGAACTCAAGAATATTGCCCCGCCAAGAGACATTCAGAACGCCATGGAAAAACAGATGAGGGCTGAACGAGAAAGGCGGGAAGTCATCCTCATAGCTGAAGGTGAGAAACGTTCTGCGATTCTGAAAGCTGAAGGCGAGCGAGAAGCGAAGATTCAATCGGCTGAAGGAGAAAGACAGGCAGCTATATTGAAGGCACAAGGTGAGGCAGAGGCAATTTTGGCAGTCGAAAAGGCCAAGGCTGCGGCTGTGAAAATGGTATACCTGGCAATAAAAGAAGCTGATCCCACAAAAGAAGTGGTTGCCATCAGGTCGCTTGAAGCTCTTGAACGGATCTCTGACGGCAAAGCCACCAAGATTCTGTTGCCGGTTGAGGCTGCAGGCGTGCTTGGAGCCTTGTCAGGGATTAAAGAGATCATGGAAAAAGACCCACTGCAACCTGGCGAGTAGATTACGGCTGATTGGGGGAGTGAGGCCAATTGGGTATTAAGACGGTTCTTTGCGATTTGCTCGGTATTCAGCACCCTATTATTCAAGGCGGGATGGCGTGGGTAGCCACAGGTGAGCTTGCTGCAGCAGTCAGCGAAGCAGGCGGCCTGGGAGTGATAGGCGCCGGGAATGCTCCCCCTGAATCAGTGCGGAAGGAAATACAGAAGGCCAGGGCCCTTACATCCAGGCCATTTGGGGTAAATGTATATCTCTTGTCACCTTTTGTAGGCCGGGTAATTGACGTGATTATTGAGGAAAGAGTACCTGTTGTGACCACAGGGGCCGGCAACCCGGGGAAATACGTGCCTGCCTTGAAAGATACCGGTACAAAGATACTTTCTGTAGTTGCAACGGTTAATTTGGCAAGGCGGCTTGAGCGAACCGGCGTTGATGCTGTAATCGCTGAGGGTATGGAGTGCGGAGGGCATATCGGGGAAATAGCCTCTATGCCTCTTATACCCCAGATCGTGGATGCTGTGAGCATTCCCGTTGTTGCCGCGGGTGGGGTCTACGATGGCAGGGGGCTAGTGGCAGCCCTGGCACTGGGGGCTTGCGGAGTGCAAATGGGGACTCGCTTTGTATGTGCAACAGAGTGCACAGTACATCCCAATTACAAAAAGGCGGTTATCGCAGCTAGAGATAGGAGTGCAGTGGTCACAGGGCTTAGCACAGGACATCCTGTAAGAGTGCTGGATAACAAACTGGCTAGGCGGTTCAGGCGAGCAGAGTCAGAAGGCGCTTCGAGAACCGAGATTGAGGCCCTTGGCGAAGGCGCTCTAAGACGTGCCGTAGTGGACGGAGACACAGAATACGGTTCATTGATGGCGGGGCAAGTGGCTGCCATGGTGAACAAGGAAGAGCCGTGCAAGCAAATAATTGATCACGTGATCAAAAGCGCCTGTGAAGCGCTGGAGCGTCTTGGCAAAGTGAGAACTTAGCATTAGGCAGAACTAGGCGGAATCAGGCAGAATTGGGCAGTCGTGCACAGGCAGCAGAAAGTTTTTCAACCAACTGGCGGCTGCTTTCCTATTGGAATGCAGCCTATTTATGCAGCTCTTTGTGAGGCCAAACAGACAGCATGAACTCAAAAAGGCTGCCCCGGCGCCTTTGAGGCCTGAAAATGGCCAGGATGCGGTTTCTATACCTCCTCACCGGTACCAAAGCGCTGGGCCTATCCAAAAGAACATGAAGCATGTTTTGGTTATCGGCCATAACCCCCATGTGGGTATAACCTCCGGGAAGCCACATAACCACAATGTCGTCAGCCTGTGGCGCGGCGACCCTCCTGGCTACTTTGTCAAGGGCTTTCAACACCCTATTTTGATAATCGCTTTGCGCTTCCGCCAGCATAGGAAGGCCGTCGTCATCTGGAATGAAAATTCCTTTCTCTCTCAGGTACAGCCATACCAGCCCAAGGCAATCGATTCCATTTCTGTCTCTGCCCTTGAATTTATACGGTATTCCAATGAAGGAGCATGGGTCCATCAGCAAAGCCTCCTTGTGAGATACGCTCTATTGTATGTGGAAAGGCGCACGACGGTAACATAATCCGCAACAAGGAAGTGGAGCGTTAGGGAGAGAATACAGTGTATGTAATGCCGGCATAGAGCCGGAGTAGGGCAGCAATGGAGCAGGAATACTGTGAACCTTTTATGAGTCCTGGCAAACCAGCAATACTTTGAAGGGTGATGAGGTTATGTTCCGAAGACGTGAGGAGTACGCCGAGCCGTACCGGATCAAAGTAGTGGAGATGATCCGGCCCATCGATCGTCCTACCCGCGAGAAACTCATAAGGGATGCAGGCTACAATGTTTTTGCGCTTCCATCAGATTCAGTGTACATAGACCTTCTTACCGACAGCGGCACCGCAGCTATGTCAGACTATCAGTGGTCTGGCATGATGATGGGGGACGAGTCATATGCAGGAAGCAAGAACTACTTCCATTTTAGAGACGCCGTAAAAGACGTGATGGGTTATGAGCATGTTGTTCCTACGCACCAGGGCAGGGGGGCGGAACATATTCTCATGAATGTATTTGTAAAGCCCGGTGACCGGGTGCTTGGGAACATGCATTTTGATACTACCGAAGGCCACATTCTGCTAAAAGGCGCAGAGCCTGTTAATTGCCTTGCGGATGCAGGGTATAAAGTGGGTGTGGAAGCTGATTTCAAGGGCAATTTCGATCTGGAACTTCTCGAAACTGAGATCAGGAAGGACAGGGATAAGGTTCCCTTTGTGTTGGTCACAGTCACCTGCAATAACAACGGCGGGCAGCCTGTTTCAATGCAAAACATCAGGGGGGTAAGAAGCGTTGCTGATAAGTATGGCCTCCCTGTGTTTTTTGATGCAGCCAGGTTTGCCGAAAACGCCTATTTTATAAAGCAACTTGAACCCGGGTACGAAGATAAGCCTATTGGGGATATTGCCAGGGAGATGTTCTCGTACGGTGATGGATGCACAATGAGCGCCAAGAAAGATGCGCTGGTTAACATTGGAGGGTTCGTTGCGTTTAGGAATATTGAACACTACCGGCAGGCGATTCAGTGGCAAATTCCTTTTGAGGGTTTCGTAACTTACGGTGGGCTCGCCGGGCGGGATCTTGAAGCCATGGCCAGAGGGTTGCACGAAGTGCTGAACGAAGACTACCTGGAAGACCGGATTGGCCAGGTAAGGTACCTGGGAGGCCTGCTTATTAAGTCTGGAATCCCCATTGTAAGGCCCACAGGCGGGCACGGAATTTACATTAATGCAAAGGCGCTGTTGCCTCACATACCAAGGAATGAGTTCCCGGCTCAAGCATTAACTGTTGAGCTCTTCATCGAAGGGGGAATTCGCGGCGTAGAACTGGGCGGATGTGCTTTTGGCCACAAGCACCCTCAAACGGGGGAAGATTTATGGCCTGAACTTGAGCTGGTGAGGCTGGCTATACCAAGAAGGGTTTACACAGATAGGCATATGGCGATGGTGGCCAGAGCTTTGAGAGCCGTGAAGGAACGTGCCTCTTCGATCAAGGGGCTGAAACTCACGTATGAGGCCCCTGTTCTCAGGCACTTTACAGCACGGTTTGAACGGGTGGAGTAGATACAATTGCGCTATACCCCAGGGCCTCATTGGCCGTTTGCCTGCTGCCGGTCAATAGGCAGCAGCACCGCTTCAAGAGCCGGCTGCGTCCACTCTTGGTTTTCTAGGCCCCGGGGCCGGTAAGCAACTCTGCCTTACTTCAGCGCTTGTGATTTTGGTGGGCCAGGGTTGACTCAAGCACCGGGGCCAAAACCATGCCCACGATGATGCCTGAACCTGTCTGAACTAGGTTGCCCAGGATCTCTCCCCAGATTGCCTTGGGTGAGTACATGATTGCCGTGCCAACGGCGTATCCGAGAACGATCCACAAAGACGCCAGGGCCATAGCCACGGCTTGGCGATTCTTGTTCTTTTTGTGGCCAAGTTTTCCTGCAATATAGCCGGCTACGCCTTTGATTATGAACGTCCACGGCACCCAGGCAGCGTATCCGCCCAGGACATCAGCGAGGGAAGAGCCCAGCGCTCCTGATATGGCCCCTGGAAGCCCTCCAAAAGCCAGGGAAGCAGCATAAATTACTCCGTCACCCAGGTGGATGTAGCCTGTTGCAGTCGGCAACTTCAGAAACATAGTAGATACCAGTACTACTGAAGTTACCAGACCCAGGGTTACCAGTGTAAGAAGAGGTGAGTGTTTATCTCTCATTTGGAACCGACCCCCTGTGAATCAAGTGATGTTGATTGAGCCTGGCTACTTCTGGGGTCAAAATGTTTAGGCAACTGCGGGTAAAATACAGATTTCCCCAGTCTCCTCCCATTCGGACTATTGCCGTCGGCGCCGGGATCTCACCGGACTCAACCGCTGGGGCTGTCGGGCTCGTCCGTCTTATCAGACGGCATTACCACCGGTCGGGAATTTCACCCTGCCCAGAAGACTGCCAAAGAAATTATACCATTTCGGCACATACATGAACCATGTTTGAATGCGCCTGTGGCAAATTCGGGTGAACTTCAAAGACGGAGAAGAATAACAATTACGAGGGAAAACTCTATTTTATCTGACGCAAACTGCTGCAAAGGTTTATTGCACTATCATGACGAAGGGAAACTACCATCAGCGTGTTCCCGAAAGTGGCGAGCCGGAGAGAAGTCAAGCAACCGGGCCCGTGCAAGGGAACGAGTCAACGAGCAGTATGTGAAGCATGCAAAATACGTAAAATATGTCAACCGGACTGAGGGGTGTGTTCTGTGATTTCAGAATCATTGATGAATGAAGCCATTGTTCAGCAAGGCCTGGAGTACTTGGAAAATTGCCTGAAGGAATACATTGAACTCATTGCTGAAATAACCCAGGTGCCTGCACCAAGCAATCAAGAGGGGCCCCGGGTGGATTTTCTCAAAAGCAAAATGGAATCAATGGGCTTTCCTGTGGTTCAGGTCGACGAAGTAGGAAACGTGCTCGGTTATTTCCCGGGAAAAGACGCTTCAAGGGTGATAGTGAGCATGGCTCACATGGACACTGTTTTTCCCATGGATACAGATCTCACAGTCAGGCGAGAGGATAATATCCTTGCTGCGCCGGGAGTCAGTGACAATTCTGCTTCTGTTGCGTGTATGCTTCTTTTGGGTAAGATCTTCCTCAATCATCTTCCATTGCCCCATCCAGTGGCATTGATAGCAAACGTAGGCGAGGAGGGTTTGGGCGATCTCAGAGGGGCACGCTATTTTTGCGAGCATGTTGAAGATTATGACTTCGAGGGGTTCAAATTGAATCCGCATAAGCTTGTTTTTCTGAACATAGATGGAGGAATGCGCCACATTGTGAATCAAGGCGTGGGGAGCCGGCGGCTGCGGGTGGAGTTCAAAGGCCAGGGCGGGCACAGTTGGGGAGCTTTTGGCAATTCCAGTGCTATCCATGGACTGGGTACGGCTATTGCGGGCATCGCCCAAATTCAGGTGCCTGACGATCCTAAAACCACTTATAACGTGGGAGTAATCCAGGGAGGCCATTCAGTCAACTCAATAGCGCAGACGGCAAGCATGCTCTTGGACATGAGATCACTGTCTCAAGAGCGGTTGTCTCGTTTGGAGAAGGAGGTTATGGCAATCTTAGACAACGCCGCTTCAGAGACCGGTACTGAGTACAGCATGAAAGTGGTTGGAGACAGGCCTACAGGAAGCCTTTCCGGCCAGTCAGGCTATATCAAAGGGCTTCTGGCCCTTGGAAGGGAACTTGGCCATGATCTTTCCCTTGGTGCCGGGAGCACAGACTCAAACATCCCCCTGTCAAGGGGATGGCCCGCCGTAACCATGGGCTTCAAGGAGTCGGGGGACGGGCACAAGACCAGCGAGTTTCTTTATATTGATTCCCTGGTTCCCGGCATCAAGTTTGCCCTTATGTGTTTCGCATCCCTTCTATATGACAAGTTCTAGGCAGGCCAGGAACCTGGAGACGGGCGGCCTTGTTTGAATTGTGGATAATGGGGCCGCCTGGCTTATTTAAGGCTACCAGTTGTCAGGAAGGAACCCTAACCTCCAAACCGCCACTCCCTTTAGGCCGTACCTTTTTGCCATCAACACACGAGTTTTGAGAGACAGGGTGTCTTCAAGGTAGGCTTTGTATGATGCATCCTCGCCCTCCCATTCAACGTAGTTGCATAAGTATTCAGGTACGAATACCGGAAAGGCATTACGTGCCTGAGGATCGGCATCCAAACCTGGAGCGTTCGGGTATTCAGGCAGGCCCGTGAGGCCATCTTTGGACGGAGGCAATGCCCGAATGGATGCTTGCCCATCCTCTGCGATTGTGTACAGGGCACCGTATGCAGGAACGCCGAGGATCACTTTCTCAGGGCCCATTATTTCGATTTCCTGCCTTATGGCCTTATCAACCTGCTCAAAGGGCGCTACAGGTGACGGGTTATTTCGCTCCTGGTAATTGTATGCCATTAGTACAACGAAGTCGGCAACATTTCCTATGTATTCGTGATCGTAACCTGTAAACGGGCTGTCTAGCGGGGGAAGAGCGACGGAAAGGGGTTTGTCCTCAAGTAGGCTTCTCAAAGCAGTGAGAAACTCGTTTAAGTTTTGCCTGTCCCTGTCAGCCGTGGCCTCATCCAGCCCTAACCCTTCAAAGTCAATGAGCACACCATCGTATTCCGCTGAAGTGGCGGCAATGTCCCTGGCAAGACTGTGCAGGGCGGTTGGATCATCCAGAAGCGAAGATATGTCTGACTGCTCATCGGCAAAATACATGGAAAACACTTTCATCCCGTGCCATCTTGCCTCCAAAATCACAGAAGGCCAACCGTCAGGCTTTTGAAACCCTGTAGAATTGTGCTCTGAGGTGACTTTTCCGTGTTTGCCTATTGCAAACCATCCAAGAAAAACGCCGTCCATTTGCTGAGCCGGGCAATCATCTGCCGAGAGGGGGTACTTGGCGCCAAATACGTCCTGCCAGCTTGAATAGGAAATTGAGCCCAAGGCGTAGAACCCCCAGAGGCGCACATGCTCTTTAGGCGAGAGTATGTGTACGGTGCGGGTGTGCTCATCCCATGACACCTGATACCCCAAAAGTTCGGTGAAAAGCCTTACAGGCACCATGGTGTTTCCGTCGAGCAGTGTAGCAGGTTCCGGCATTGAAATAGGCCGGCCGTCTGAAGCAGTAATCGTTGGTTTCCCAATGGTGATTATAAGCGTAAGGCCCCCTTTGGAATAGGTAGCTGCACGGTTGGCCTCGTCCCAGCCAATCTTAGCCCCGACAGCCTCTCCCAGAGCCCTCAGGGGCACCATTGTCGTTCCGTTTTCAACGTATGGTTTTACAGGAAATTGTACCGGTGACATGTCGAGAAGCACATTTGCATAAGGTGATTCTTCAGCGGCTATGCGAATGTGGATCGGGTTGCCTGCAGACTGCGCCAGTGCAGGCCCCTGGGGTGTGGATGTAAATAGTGCTGCCAGTGTGAGTGAGATGAGCAAAAATGATACCGCCGGCAACCTGACATGCTTTTGTTTCCCAATCAATTTGGATTCTCCTCCCGGTACTCTTGCTTTCCC
>DUTL01000203.1 GCA_012842105.1 Candidatus Fermentithermobacillaceae bacterium
AAGATATCGCCACGGTAGAAGAGTGTCTACGGCGAAATAGAGAATGAGCCGGAAAAGGCAGAGGTGGACTTTTGCTAATCGGTGTGATCTCCGATTCTCACCACCTCTGCCTTTTCCGGCTCATTCTCTATTTCGCCGTAGACACTCTTCTACCGTGGCGATATCTTACCTGGCAACCGCGGCCGATCTCGTAGCATCGTCGTATAATCCGTCATAGGATCCGTCTGATCAATGGGACTAACCCCTGGACAGCTCTTCTTCTGTGACTGATTTCATCCTTCTCTGAATCAGATGCCTCTCCAAAGGTTTTCCCTATCTCAAGCGCATAAAACAGCGGATCATATCCGAATCCGTTAGTTCCCCTGAGCTCGCTATGTATGACACCCTCTACGCTCCCTGTAGATTGAGCAATAATGCCTCTTGAGTCAGCCAGTGCAATTGCACACTTGTAACGACAGGTGCGCTGTTCCCAGGGAACTCCATCTAAGAGTTCAAGCAACAATTTGTTGTTGTCATCATCAAGCCCCGTTTCAGAAAACCGGTGAGAGCTTACCCCGGGAGCCCCGCCAAGCTTATCTACTTCGAGCCCTGAGTCCTCGCCAAGACATATCAACTCTGAATACCTGGTGCCGGCCAACGCCTTAATCCTGGCATTTTCAGCAAATGTACTGCCTGTTTCCTCGATTTCCGGCAGTTCCAGGTCTGCGGCGCTCAAGAAGCGCCAATTCACATCAGGAACATAGTCGGAAAAAATCCGCTTGAATTCGCGAATCTTGCCCTGGTTGCGCGACACAACCACAATGGCCTTGTTGGTGCCTGTCATGTGTATACCCACCATTTCTTGTCCCCTATATCCCAAAAGCCGGGCTGCCGGGAAAACTCCTGGCAACTTGGCCGGTCTGATAAGGGGCCGCAAACTTATCTGTAGTCAGTTGATGATCTCGTAGCTGAACTGCTCGCACCGTTACACGTACAGGCGGGTGGCCTCCCAAATATTACGAGGCGCCGGTAAACCCAATATTCTGAGCCGCAGGCCCTAGTGCCCGTTTCTGCATTTCCATAAGACCCTCAATACCCTGCTGCGCAAGGGCTAACAGTTCTTGCAGGTTAGAGCGGGAAAAGGGCGATTGCTCAGCTGTCCCCTGTATTTCGATGAACTCGCCATTACCTGTCATAACTATGTTCATGTCTACATCCGCAGCCGAATCTTCAGCGTAACAGAGATCCAGTAGAGGAACACCTTGATAAATTCCTACGCTTACTGCAGCAACATAGTCCATAACAGGGAATTTCGCCCATTGCCCCGTTTCATTGGCCTTGGCCAATGCAAGCACCAGTGATACAAACCCACCTGTTATAGAAGCAGTTCTGGTTCCTCCGTCCGCTTGAATAACGTCGCAATCTATCCAAACAGTCCGTTCACCTAGCGCAGTAAGATCAACAGCAGCCCTAAGGCTCCGGCCTATCAGGCGCTGAATCTCCATGGTCCTACCTCCGGGCCTCCCGCGGGATACCTCGCGCGAAGTTCTTGTCGGCGTGGCTCCCGGTAACATGGAATACTCTGCGGTAATCCATCCGGAAGAAGTTCCTTTAAGAAAGGGAGGAACCTTGTCATCAACCATAGCTGTACAGATTACTTTTGTTTCTCCTGTTTCAACAAGACAAGAACCCCCAGGATACTTGAGAAATCCCGGGGTAATTATAACCGGCCTCAACTCCCCTGGTTTACGGCCGTCAACTCTCATTTCATGCACCTCTTTACACTGCCTAACCTGGTTCAATGAGCTATGCTACCCAAGTTGCTTCATTATATTTCGACACTTAATGCCCTGCTCTTTAATGTTTGACCCGGAAAACTACTTCATGCTTCTAAAAGGCGTGACTCCGCCCCGGACCGCCCGGGTCTCCAGCACAGTCATAAAACAGTCCGGCGCAAATTCTTCAATAATGGAAGTGAGCCTGGGTAAACTCTTACGATCAGTTGATACCATTAGTACAATTTTTTGGCCCTTCATTCCATGGCCCGTAAGCACGGTAACCCCATACCCGGCCGTTCTTAATGCCCTGAGCAACTCTTCCCCGTTTTCCTCAGGCGGGATTACTTCCAGGGATACATGGCCCAATGCAAGCCATTCTTCGACCACACTGCCCAGCAAAGTGCCAGAAGCAAAGCCTAATCCGTATGCCAGCACTTTCCACGGATCATTTATGTTCTTCATTACCCTGCCAAGAGCGGTAATATATATACTGGCTTCCACCATTCCAATGGCAGCGGCAGGATACCGTTTCCCTCTAACTACCAAAAGCATTCTCACTGTGGAAAGGGTTACGTCGCATACTCTGGCAAAGAAAATAATCAGGTACTCTAAAGGCACTGCATCTCACCTCTGTTTCTTTCCATGAATTACCCCGGGGCGATTCTGAACATCCCCGACGCACAACATCCCCGATTCCGGGAAGCCCGCCGAAGGCAACCCCCATACTGTTTCAGGCAGGCCTAGACCTTCCCGGCAAACATCAGCGCGTGCAATTTTTCCAAAGATTGAGCCAATTGGTCAATTTCCTCTTGTGTAAGTTGTGCCAAAATCGAGTCCACATAGTGTCTTCGAGCCTTGATCACCTGATCGATTACGTCCTTACCTTTTTTCGTAATTGACAACCTTATTACTCTCCGATCCTTGGTGTCACGGTTCCGCTCGAGGTAGCCGTTTTTCTCCATCCGGTCTATTAAATCAGTCGCGGTTGAGCATGCCAAAAACAACCTGTCACATAGTTCTCCCATGGTAATTCCCGGCTTGTCCTTCAAAACCAGCAAAGCGAGGAACTGTGGTGTAGTTATGTCAAAATCGTTAAGTATGTCTCTTCCGCGTCGCTTTATTATAAATGCTACATGCCTGAGAATACGTTCAATGTGAACCACAGAATCGGAAAACCCATCTGCCGGCACTCAAATCACCTCCCATGACCTGGCACAGAGATATTTTTAGCTTCAAAACAAGTCTAGAATCACACAGCCAATCAGTCAAGGAAAGGCGTGAAAACTTATGCAATAATGGTGCTTCGCCCATATTAGTACGGACAAATGCGGGGATTTGCTCTTCCGGCGCCGGAAACACGGCACAACTTTTCCCGGCAATAAGAGCCTGGCTTGGCTTATGGAGGAAGTGCTCAATCAAGGATGTTCCAATGCGAAGCAACTGAAACCTGTGGCGCCCTACCCTATGGATTGAGCGCGCGCTTGTTGTATCAAGGATAGCCTCTTCAATTGGTGGAGGCGGAGGGAATTGCACCCTCGTCCGTAAATAACCCAGTTTCAGTCTCTACGAGCGTAGCTCCGGATTTGTTCTCGCAAGATAAGCCGCCCCGGAGCGGGCTTCTTTTCTCGCCAGCTCAGAATTGAGTTCCCTGGAAGGTCCTAAGCATCCCCTTACAGGTATCTTCCCTAATGACGGTAACTCAGAGATAGGGAAGCTCTCTCCCTGGTACCGTGGTTGCTTATCTAAGCAGCCAGTGCCTAATTGTAGTAGCAGTATTCATTAGCGACCGCTTAAATCAATTGGCCCCGGCTCAG
>DUTL01000204.1 GCA_012842105.1 Candidatus Fermentithermobacillaceae bacterium
CACCAACATAAATATCGTGATCGGCCCAGTTGACCAGGTATGTACCTACTCCCGGGCTCCCTGCGACAAAGACGATGAAACTTCTCGAGGTTTCAACATTCCATTTTCTGACCTTTTCCATCAAAGGCAAGGTGTCGAAATGGTTACCCCAAAAGTCAGTATTGCCGCAAGTCTTCCAGAAGTCTTCCCGCAATTCTCGCCAGATCATAGATTTCCATCCTACAAAAACCCAGTCAACGCCGTATTCTGCATTGTATCCGTCGGCCTTAGCCTGTTCTGCCACTTTTTTGCAGAGATCCCCGGCTATCATGGCCCCGGTGTTCCACTGAGCTATACCTATTACTTTGAGATCTTTCTTCAGGCAGTGGTAGAACCAGGCCTCGAGTTGCGGTGAAAGTTCTGCGTCTGATCCCCCTCCGTACGCTGCGTCAAAGAATACGATTTCACCGGGCTCGCAGTTTTCTATCCAATCGAATACAGGTTGAGTCATGTTTCTGTCTACCACAATAGGCATGCCGATGGGCTTGATAACCGGGAGCACCAGGGCCAGCGCCATCAATAGATACACTATACGAGGGTTGATGTCTTCGAATCGTTCAAAAAACTGCCTCATTTCCATGCCCCTCCTTTCACGGCAAGTTTCATTCAAACTGAGCCATCATTACTGTGTTAGGTGGCGCCTTTCTATTCCAAGCACTACCCTCCATGTATTTGCAATAGCTCCAAAATACGCGCCAATGCCTATTGCCCGCCTTGTGGCAGCCGTCGGTAATTGCAGCACCCAAGAACGAATTCCGGTGAATCCGCCTAACCAGGACTCACTGCTCCATACCAACTGCCCAAAAGGAATGTTGGCCAACATGACGATAAAGGCCACGGCCATCATCAAAGAGGCTTCCACGTTTCTTACCCTGAAAGCCCTGTAGGCAGCCGAAGCAATGAAAAAAGCAAGAAGAGAAAACATAGTTGCATCAAGGGTTCTGCTTACAACTTGGTAAATGGAATCAAAAAGCGGATCTTGGTTGCTTTTAATTATGCCGTATATGCCGTAACTCCACGCTACAAAAATAGTCCAAGCGCTGTATATCCAGTGTTCCCGGCGCCTTCTAATGTTGTTCCAATGGACACGGGTGAAATTGAGGGCGCCAAGCCCAAAAGCCCCCAGGCCCATGAACGTCATCGCCCAGCTTATACATGTCCGCACTTTCATACCGTCTGCAAGGGTTAAAGCTTCAACCGGGCCGATCCACTCAAAACCCCAACGGAGTATGATCATAATGATCATTAGAATATATGGGACTTCTCGTTTCACATCCGCCACCCCCTTTCAAAACTCTTACCGTTTATTAGTAATCAAAGAAATTTTTGAACAAGTTATAGTTAGGTGCAAAGGTTTCAAGCAGGGCTCCGCAAGTAACTGCGATGAAAACGGCTATGCGTGCAATGTCCTGAGATACCACGCTGCCGGTGATAACAGAGCGGCGTGGATGTCCAAGGAGCCTGTTATCACCGGCAGCGTAGTATCTCAGGACATTGCGCGCATAGCCGTTTTCATCGCAGTTACTTGCGGAGCCCTGCTTCAAACCTTTGCACCTAA
>DUTL01000205.1 GCA_012842105.1 Candidatus Fermentithermobacillaceae bacterium
ATCCCCAAATACCACTTGGTGACCGCCGGCTTTTGCTCGTGCGCATGGTTAAGCCGCAGCGTTTGCGCCCGCGCACGGTTCCGCCCCGGATATGTCACGTTTTAACACACATCAGCCGTAACGTTTATATCCGGGGTTGAACCGTGCGCAGGCGCAAACGTTCTGGCTGAAGTGTGTTAAAACATGACAGATTCGGATCGGAACCGTGCGCAGGCGCAAACGCTTCGGCTTAACCATGCGCACGAGCAAAAGCCGGCGGTCAGAGCCCATCGACAATCTGCTTCATATCCCCAAATACCACTTGGCGGTAAAGAAATAGATCAACACTCCGAATATGTCCGCTATCGATGTAACCAAAGGTGAGCTGGCAGAAGCAGGATCCCAGCCTAATTTGTTTAGCACAAATGGAATCATGGCGCCCAGAAGGCAGGTGGCCACTACGGTTATCAACATGGTAAGGCCGACAACCACACCGATATCCGGCCCAACCGAAACCGCACCTACCAAAGATACGGTCAGGCCCATTATGGCCCCAAGTATCACCGAAACCCCCAGTTCTTTTGCGAAAACCTCTACCCAATCAGCGGCGGTTACGTCCCCTACTCCGATAGCCCTTACCATGAGCACTGCTGATTGAGAACCGGCATTACCTGCGCAGTCAATGATTAACGGAAGGAAGAATACCAAAGATACTGCTGTTGCTATTGTCTCTTCAAAAGAGGCCATTATTCTTCCTGAAAACAGGTATACAACCACTAGGGCCATTAGCCAGACAATACGGTTTCTGTACAAGAGGAAAGGGCTGGCATCATTAAGGCTCACCTTGATAGGTGCAACTCCTGCCCCTTTGTGGAAATCCTCAGTAGTCTCTTCTCTTGCGACTTCAAAAACGTCGTCACCTGTCACAATTCCTATTAGCGCCCCCTGTGAATCAATAACCGGGAGCACCCAGAGCCCGTAACGTTCCATCAGTTCAGTAGCCCTTATCCGGTCGTCAAAGGCCCTAACGCTCACTGTAGAGGTTCTCATAATATCTTTCACTGCAGTAGAGGGGTCATCAAGCACCAGCTGGCGAAGGGACACTGCGCCAAGCAACATTCCCTGGCTGTCCTTGACGTACACCATGTTCACGGTCTCACTGTCCTTGCCCCGGTTCCGGACGTGTACCAAAGCACGCTCTACGGTCCAGTCGGGAAGCACAGCCACATAGTCAGGAGTCATAAGCCGTCCTATGCTTTTTTCCGGATACCCCAAGAGCCACCTTGCTTCCTTCAGATCCTCAGGGCGCAGCAAGTCGAAAAGCCTGGTCGTAATCTGGGCAGGAAGTTCCTCAAGCAATTCAGTTCGATCATCAGGAGCCAGGTCAGACATGATATGCCTGGTTTCCTCATCGGTGAGTTCTCTTAAGAGCTCATCTTGCTCAAAAGCCTCAAAGTAGGAAAAAACTTCTGCAGCAACATCCCTGGGCAGCACACGAAACAGAAGCACCCGCTCAGGTTTGTCAAGTTCAGAAAGGAAGTCCGCGATTTCGGCGATGGGCCAATTGACCATATGCTCGCGAAGGGAAGCCCAGTCACCGTGGCCGAGCAGGCCTTTTACAACACGCATCTCCGCTTCTTCATCAATATTGATTTCGGGAACCGCTGGCCTCTGGGTAGCAACCCAAGGCTCTTCACCCGGTGTCGCGGTACCCGCCCTGTCCCGGTCATCGTCCCGGCTTTGTTCTCCAGGCGTTGTATTTTCAGAAGGGCTGTGCCTCTGCACACAATCGTTGATGCTTCCCTTGTTATCATGCATTGAATCTCTGTCTTTCTTCTCATCGGTCATTTGAGTTCCCCCCTCCCTGCCCGGTTTTGACATCTTGAGCTCCACCAGGGATATCCAATGGATATCAATATCCCAAACAGTGAAACGAGCAGACACCTACAATTCTAAGAACCGGCTGGCCAAGGCAAAATAGATAACAACCCCCAAAATATCTGCAATTGACGTAATCAGAGGTGTACTCGAAGTGGCAGGGTCAAAACCCAGCTTGCTAAGCAAGAATGGAGTAGCCATCCCCACTGTCCCGCCCACCATGACAATAAGAATGGCGCTAATTGCAACCACCGCGCCTACCCCTGTCCCCCCTTGAAAGACCGCCGGGCCCCAAACTATCAGGGCTATGGTTATGCCCAGGCCTGCAGATACAACCATCTCTTTTAGGGTGAGTCTTCTCCAATCGTCTGCTTTCGCCTCTCCCAAGGCCAAATCCCTGACGGCCAGTGTGGACGATTGCGAACCCGTATTTCCGCTGCATCCGATAATAAGCGGCAAGAAGAATACCAGTGGCACAACACTGGAAATCAAACTTTCGTATCCTGCCATAACACGTGCAGCTATGAGATCCACGCCAATCAGAGCAAGAAGCCAGCCCAACCTGCTTCTCAGAAGCAGCCACAGGCTCGCATCTTTGTAGCCTGTCTTAAGAGGAGTAACTGCTGCTGACTTGTGAAAGTCTTCAGTAGCTTCTTCTTGAGCTACTTCAAATATGTCATCGGAAGTAACGATTCCGACCATGACACCTTCAGACGCAATTACCGGCAGCACAGACAAATCATATTTATCCATGACCCGGGCAGCCTCTTCCTGGTCATCGAAAGCCGATAATGAGATTGCAGGAGACGTCATAATGCCGGCAACTGCCTGGCTAGGCCCTGCAAGGATAAGCTGCCTCAAGGAAACGGCACCTAAAAGTTTCCAATCCGAATCAACCACGTACAGAGTATCTACAGTCTCGCTGTCGCGGCCCCGCTGCCTCACATGCTCTAACGATCTTGAGGCAAGCCAGTCCGGGCGAATCGCCACGTAATCAGGGGTCATGAGACGGCCTGTGCTGCGTGGAGGGTACCCCAGGAGGCTGCGGGCTTCTTTCATATCTTCCGGGCTAAGCAAGTTCAACAGCCGTTGAGTAACCTGCCCGGGAAGTTCCTCAAGAAGTTCAGTCCTGTCGTCAGGACGCATATATGCAAGCAGAAGCCGGGTCTCTTCGTCTGTGAGTTCTTTTAGAAGCGAGTCAGTATCTTCGCGCTCCAGTTCCGAGAAAACATCAGCCGCCGTTTTCCTGGGAAGGCACCTGAAGAGAAGAACACGGCTTGGTTTGTCAAGTTGAACGAGTAAATCAGCAATATCGGGAACACGCCAGCCCGATACCAATTTCCTCAAAGCCGCCCAGTTATGGGCGAGAATCATTGTCGCTACTTCGGTCACACTTGTATGAGCCAAGGGAATCGCCCCCTTCCATCCGTTTTGTGTGAGAAGCGCGCGCTTCAACCGGTTTGGTAGGCCTTTGGCCTTTAGAATTATAGATGGCTTCTAAATTATTCTGTGTAGAAGGCCACATATAAAACCCATCATGGAACACACCCGCCAGCCGGTAATAACCATACGCTTTCTACCTGGTGTAACTAATAATCTATGACTACTGCTGCCGCTTGCAACCACGCAGCATCCCAGACTGCCACCGCGCTGAGTTGCTTTGTGAGCTAAACCGCGAGTGATGAAGGGGATTATCTAACTCAAACAGTTGGGCTGGAAAGCAGACTCCTCTTCCTCACTCTTGCCATGTCGTCTAGGCTCAGGGTCATTACTCGCACCAGGGTCCACTTTCCTCACCTACCTCTTTGAGAAGACATTCACATTGCAGATACTCTCTAACTCCTATCCCAGTTTACTCCTCTATCTTATGAAATGGAAGGCGCTTTCGAGGCCTCCGGCGAAAACATTGGCCGGTTGAGTGTCCCCCAGCATGAAGGTGCAAATGGATCCTTAACCCCGAACACGTCGACGTCTGATACACTGCAGACACTCGCCCTTGACATCACCAATTCTCAGGAATATGCTTGCGATATAGTAGTTCGGTTACGAACCACGGAATTGCGGATTAATGAACGGACTGGAGCATTTAGGTAAAGACCGAGGTGAATAGTATGGAGATGTCTGGTACCAAAGCAACTGTCGATGCAATGACCGAACTGGGATTCACCGAGTACGAGGCCAAAACTTACCTGGCACTTCTAAGAGACAACCCTGCAACAGGCTACCAAATCAGCAAAGACGCAGGAATCCCACGGTCAATGGTCTACGAAGCGCTGGGACGCCTCACTAACAGAGGTGCAATCATGTCGCTTCCCATGGGCGACACAACAAAGTATGCACCGGTGCCGGTTGCAGCACTCTTGGATAGCCTGCGGCACAAGTACGAAGATGCGCTGGACGCAGCACATGACCTGCTATCGGAAGCAGAATCCCAAGCACCGCTTGAACAAGTATGGAACCTGGTGGGCCACGACTCTATCATCGCTCGAGCCAGAGATATGATAGACACCTCAGAAAAGGAAGTCCTGGCTTCCCTTGATGATGAAACCCTGGTGGAATTATTTCATAACCTTGAAGGCGCCTGGCAGAGGGGCGTATCATCGCGCCTGATTTTGTCAGGAGTGGCCGAAGTCGGATTTGGCCAGGTGATAAGGCACCCAATCGAGGAAAGCGAACTCCAGCAAACGACACAGAGCCTTGTACTGGTTTCTGACAATGCCCAGGTGCTCATAGGCGGAACGGGCACATCTGACAACTGTATATGGACCGGCAACAAGCACGTAGTGTTCATTGCACGCCAGTTTATCTGGCAAGAGATATTCACCCAAAAAGCAATGAAGCATCTGGGTAAGGAGATTCTGTCAATACTTGCAGAAGAAGAACGCAATGCCATACTGGGCCAATAGAGAAATATGGATTGCATGACCGAACATGTACAGTTACAAATCGGAACACTTGCTAAAGATCATGGATACGTTATCGCAAAACCGGAACACTTGTTATAGCCATGACATTAGCAAACGTCAAAAGAGGGATCACAGCAATGAGTGCCAAATTGGGAAACCACCTTCCTCAAGGGCTCACAGACGAGGAAGTGATTCAAAAACGAAAGAAATACGGCGAAAATGTGCTACCCAAAGCTAAGCCGGTCTCACCCATCACCATATTGCTCTCGCAGTTCAAGAGCCCCCTAATCTACGTAATTCTTGGAGCTGCCCTTGTCTCGTTAGTTATGGGAGAAAGAAAGGACTTCGCCATAATCATGGCAGTTGTTGTATTCGACGTCATCCTAGGCTTCTTCCAGGAATATCAGGCGCATGAAACATACGAGAGCCTAAAAGCCCTGGTAAAGCCGGTAGCCACAGTCTTGAGAAATGGCCGGCGTACCGAAGTCGAAGCCAGTAGGCTTGTTCCCGGGGATATCGTTCTCATGGATACGGGAGATAAAATGGCTGCAGACGGCAACCTTGTAGAAGCCAAAAGCCTTTCCTTCAACGAAGCAATCCTCACCGGGGAAAGCGAACCTGTGGTGAAAAGAGCCTCTGACCCTGTATACATGGGCACCACCGTTGTAGCCGGGCGAGGCATCATGGAGATCACCGCCACCGGCAAAAACACTAAGTTGGGAGAAATTGCCCATAGCATCACCCAGGCCGATGATCAGGAAACTCCGCTCCAAAAAAGGCTGGCCGCCTTCAGCAGTACTTTGACAAAACTGGTTATTGCCATAACCGGAATCATGTACATTACCGGTGTTATTGGCGGCAAGAATCCATTGGATATGGTCAGGGTAGCCATTATTCTTGCAGTGGCCGCCATTCCTGAAGGATTGCTCATAGCAGTAACTGTCATCCTGGTTCTGGGTATGAAGAGAGTATTGAAGAGGCAGGGCCTGGTAAAGCGGCTCCTGGCAGTAGAAACCCTGGGCTCGGTAACAGTGATATGTACTGACAAAACAGGTACTTTGACAGCAGGCCAAATGACTGCCACCCACTGGGAAATGTCTGACGAAGACATGGCATTCAAAGCAATGGCTCTTAACAACAACCTGTCTGATGCGCTTGAAGTAGCCATATGGGATCTGGCTAAACGGGAGAAGCAAGCGGATCTTGAGCGTTGGGCCCAGGAATATCCTCGTCTGGATGAAGAACCGTTTTCAAGCGAGAAGAAATACATGAGAACTCTTCACTCATTCCGCGGCAAGGTTGCCGGTGACAGCAATGGACATGGTGGAAACAACGGAAGCACAGAAAGTCGTGAGGGCAAATGCTCAAACGGGTGTACACAGGTAGTCTTCCTTAAAGGAGCGCCTGAAATCGTTCTTGAAAGATGTAAGGTAGATGAAAAAACTGCGTCACATTACCGGCAGTTAATCGACAAATGGGCAGACGAAGGGCTGAAGCTGCTTGGCCTCGCGTACAAAGAGATCTCGCCTGACGAATTCTCGCCCGATACAGACCCTGAACAGGTACTCGATAATCCCAAATCCCAGGTAGGGTTTACGTTTGCAGGCCTGGTGGGGCTTCAGGACCCTGTCCGTGCCGAAGTCCCGGAAGCCATCGAAACCTGCCATGAGGCCGGAATCCAGGTGAAAATGATCACCGGCGATCACAGAAGAACCGCCCTGCGAGTGGCCAAAATCGTCGGGCTGGATGCCAACCCGTCCCAGGTTATTGAAGGCAAAGAATTGGATGCCATGGACGATGAAGAACTTAGACGCAGGGTGAAGGATATTAAGGTGTTTTCAAGGATACTCCCCCACCAAAAACTGCGGATAGTATCAGCGCTGCAATCGCTGGGAGAAGTGGTTGCAATGGTAGGCGACGGCGTCAACGACGCCCCTGCACTAAAGAAGGCGGATATCGGTGTAGTCGTCGGGACTGCCAGTGACGTTGCCAAGGAAACGGCTGACCTTGTACTTCTGGACTCTAACTTCAAAACCATAGTGGCAGCCATCGAAGAAGGCCGGGTGGTCTTCCAGAACATCAAAAAGGTTGTATCTTATACCCTTTCCAACTCGTTCGCTGAGATTTTGGTAGTGTTTGTGTCTATGTTGCTTGATTGGCCTGCACCGCTTACAGTAGCGCAGATTCTGTGGATTCACCTGATATGCGATGGCCCGGTGGACATAGTGCTTGGATTTGAACCTAAAGAAGAAGGCATCATGAAAGAAAAGCCGAGGCGTGTTACAGAACCAATACTGGATCGCCTGGGAATGGGACTTATCGCTTCTATCAGCGGTACCGCAGCCCTGGGCTGCCTGTTGATGTTCAACCACTACATGAGCCGGCATGGCGACGTTGCCCTTGCAAGGACAATCACGTTTGAGACCCTGGCCATCATCTCGCTGGTATATGTTTTTGCCTACCGGAGCATGCGAAGAAGCATTTTCCATACAGGGCACCTTACAGAAAACAAGCCGCTTATATGGTCTGTTGCCTTTGGATTTGTGGTTGCACTGTCGGGAGTCCTGGTGCCATATTTCAGAACGGTTCTAGGGGTGGTTCCTCTTGAACCCCGGCATTGGGTGTTTGTATTCGGCCTTAGTTTCCTCTTGCTCCTCATTGTGGAAACAGGAAAGCATCTGGCCTTAAGCCGTGCCGGAGCAAGACAATAGGAAAAGGAAGTAAGAAATACAAAGGTGATTCCGTACAATCTAAACTCATCCACGTTCGTGGGGCGATCTCCTCCCCACTTTTTTGTGGCCCGCTGCAAAAAGAAATCGAATGAGCGGCCCGTGGTAGGAGTTCACCGGGTTTGCTGCCTTAACAGGATCTCTTGAGCAGTTTGAAGAAAGTACCTCCTAGAAGAGGTGAACTGTATGCGACTGTTGCTTGAGAATGTGACAAAAGCATTCGGTGATGTACTGGCTGTCGACAATATTTCGTGCGCCCTTGATGGCGGCCAGATTGCCGGTTTGGTCGGCCCTAACGGAGCAGGCAAAACCACACTTTTGAATATCATAGCCAACTTTGTACGAAGTGACAGTGGCAGAGTCACTTTGGAAGGAGATCCATTGCCTCCTGGCTTGGCCGCATATGTGCCCGAGTTTCCGGATTTGTTTCCTGTACTGACTGTTTGGGAGCATTTTAAGTTCATTGCTACTGCTCATGGTATATCCCAGTGGGAACCGAAAGTTCTGGAATATATGGACAAGTTCAATATTGGAGGCAAAAAGGATGCTTTCGCCGGTGATCTGTCAAGGGGCACGAAGCAAAAGCTGGCAATCGGGATTTGCTTATTGCGAGAACCTGAAATATTGTTGCTGGACGAACCATTTTCAAACTTGGATCCGGCTTCGGTCAGAGAGTTACGGAACCAAATTGAAACGAGCAAATCACCTGGCAGGATAATATTGATCTCCAGCCATAATTTAGAGTCCATACAACACCTGTGCAGCAGGGTCCTGATAATGAATCAGGGGAAACTCGTGAGGAATCAGAAGATAGATGCCATTCTGGAGGAAATGAGAAATAAGGGTTACCGCTCACTTGAAGACTTATTCTTGGAGGTAACTGAAAATGCGGGCGGTTAAAGCACTTTCATACCTTGAATTCAGGACTTTTCTCAACCGTATCAAGAACTCTTCAAAGCATAAGCTCCAAATCCTTTTTCTCATTACTCTCGCTGTCATTCTGGTATTTGCCATGTCCTCCACCCAAACAGGCCAAGTTGTAGAGTATCCGGATTTCATAAAAGACTACACCGGTACAGCAATCAGCATATTGATACTGGTCAGTGTTGTCTCGGCGGTTCTCAACGCCGGTACTGGATTACCCATATATGTTCCCCCAACCAGCGCCCACATACTGTTTGGCCTGCCTCTTACAAGCCAGCAACTCTGTTTTTATTATTTCTGGAAACAATTCGTCATCCAGGCTTCCTTATCCCTGTTTTTCACTTACTTCACAGTGGCACTCATGGGCAGCACGTACTTTCCATATGGCCTACTGTTTACATGGACCGGCTTGTCGCTCTTGTCATTGTGGACCAACTCTTTGGCGTTACTGCTCTATGGCTTTTTCAAACGATGTAATATTACCGGCAAACACTTACTGATATTGCTGTTGATATTCTTGGCGGCAGACAATTTTGTGCTGTCTGATGATCCTGGCTTATGGTCATTCTGGGAGACTATTAACCCTGCATCCTGGTGGCCCGGTTCTTGGTTCTACACACTGATAATGTTCGTTTTTGCCCCTGAAAGCGCAGCATCCAAAAGCGCAGCACCAGGGGTGGCTATAGCCGGAGCGAGCATTCTCGCTATCACAACTATTTTCCTGGCCTGGCTGGTGTTGCCCGATTGCCGACACGATCTACTGAGGCTCATTGACCGTGCCGGGTCAGTTTCCCGGTACGAAACCAGTCTAAGCCCTGACGAAGCCTGGCTCAGATACTTCGGTGCCAGGCGTAGCAACTATATCGCCAAGAAATCGTTTCCGTCAGGAACACGTTCAGCGATTGTTTGGACAGAACTTATCGCCTGGGAGAGGCTCAAACCTTCACAACTGAAATATGGCCTATTCACGGCCATTTTGGTCGGAGGCGCTTCAGCATTGCTAACCACTTACCGGCATGTCCCTGCTTGGGTAATCTTGATCTTGGCCCCTATCAACAGTTTTGGCGGAGGCAGGCCCTTCTTGATTGTTGCTCATGCTTTGTACCGCCAATTACCCGGCTCGTGGTGGGAAAAACTGTCCGCGCTGATCGTACTGCCTATTGCAGAGAACATTGGTTTCCATTTGATGTCCCTCCTGGCCTTCAGTGTTTCGCTGGTGCTCATCAACGGAATAGGCGGTATTAGCCTTATTCTGCCGGTGCTGGCCCCAGTAGTTTTATTGATTGTCGGGCTGAACGCGTTATGCATGGTATGGGGATTGCTTAGCGCCATGGCCGGCACGCGCCTAATGGGGGCCTTTCGGCAGATTGTCAAATTCGTGCCTGTTAGCATCAACTTCGCCACAGTCACCATGGCAGCAAGCATGTTACAGTGGCAGCCTGCCGCGGTATTCGCTCTATTCGTCGTTGTTTTGCTGTGGTCATTGTTTTGGCTCTGGATAGCAGCATTGTACATGGATAGGCTGGGCCATTTCCGTTGAGGTTTCCAGGGCGGTTTCACTCAATCATCGACGATCGATTGTAAACCTGCCTGAGTGGCTTCGCAGCCGAGCCGGTAAGCCATTCTCCAGACACTGAAGTACGCTTGACTTCACCCGTTACAACCCTGCCTAATTCCTTCATGGTTCCGCCCTGGAAAAGAATTGTACCGGTGTTGCCCACAACTCAATGTTCTCAGGCATCCCATTCGCTTTTTCTCAGTTAATCATCAGAACCATTGGCAGGTAATCCAATCTCGTTTGCGGAATATTGCATTAGTTCCGCAAACATAGTTGAATGCCTGGAAGTTGCACATTAACAATCCAAATTACTAAGGAGGCAAATACCGTGAAGATTCTCGCTATCAGCGGAAGCCCCCGCCCCAACGGAAACACTGCATCACTAATGGAAGTTGTTCTGGAATCTGCAAAACGCACAAACCCAAACACAGAAGTTGTTGAATACAATATGCACAGGCTCAACTGCAAGGGATGCCAGGGCTGCCTGGCCTGCAAGAAACCGGAAGTGGAAACCTGTGTGCAAAATGACGAACTCTCTCCAATACTCAAGGAAATGTTAGAGGCCGACGCCTGGATTCTGGGAACCCCTGTATACATGGGCCACACTTCTGCACAACTCAAACTTTTGCTGGACAGAATGTACTGCTTCACCGGCCCCAACCGTACAGTGCGCATTCCCAAAGGCAAGAAGTGCATATTCGTGATTACACAGGGAGCGGCGGGAGACCGCCATAAGGACATCATCGATCTGTTCTCCCGTTTCATGGCATGGAGAGGCGTTTCCACGAAATTCGTAAGGGCCGTGGGGCTCACGTTGTCTCCAGGATTCACCCAGGAGACTCTGGAAGAGGCAAACGCCTTAGGAAAGTGGGTGATACGACAAGAGTAAGCCGCAATCCGGCACAATGGGATCGCTTCTCACTGTCCGGGTTCATCTGACGAAGGAAAGACAATTCGTCTGTTCTTCCCAATCCGGCACCGTATATGTCTCGTATATGTAACATCTGAAATGATAAAGGAGCTGATTTTTGCAATGCCTTTTGATGGCGAAAGATCAATGGCGTTCTTGAAGAAGATTGCGTTTACGCGTTGCGCAGGTTCACCGGAAGAAGAAAAGGCGGCAAACATAATCTGTGACGAGCTGCGAAGTTTCGGGTTTGAGCCAGAAGTGGAAGAATTTGACCTGTTTGCCTACGCAAATGATAAGGCCTGGGTTGAGGTGCTGGAGCCATACCAGGCAAAGTACGAAGGGTCTGCGCTTGGCCTCAGCGGAACAACGCCCGAGGAGGGCCTAGAGGCGCCTCTCAAATACGTAGAAACAGGGCAGCCTGAATTCCTGAACGAAATTGACGGAACCATAATTCTTGCCAGTGGCGGCGGTGGCTTCAAGGGCTTCGAAAGAGCAAAGAAAAAAGGTGCGGCAGGGAGGATCTTCATTGCCGGTGCCGGAAGAGACACTCCCAATATTTCCATGAACCGGTGCACCCGTGACCGCCTGGGTACCCTCCCCACTGCCTA
>DUTL01000206.1 GCA_012842105.1 Candidatus Fermentithermobacillaceae bacterium
CTCGCCAAGGGAAACCGGCTTACCTGAAACACCGGTAAGGCGAACCTTCCGCCCAAAGCCCACATAGGCCCAATCAGAATCACTGCTTGGCACGTCGCCGGTATCGTCGCCATTAGCGCCGGTGCCGTTATCACTGCCTGTGTCCGGCCGGCGCTCGGGACTTTGGTACCTGTATATGAACAGCCCTTCTTCTGACAGCATTGTCAAACACACAATGGTTTGACTGTTTCTCATGGTGAACAAGTGCCAGCCGAAATAGAAAGCACCGGCTGCCAGAGAAATCAGAAGAAGGGCCTTGGCAATACCTTTCAAAATTCCGCCCTTGTGATTATCCCGCTGTTTGCTGTTCAAAGCCTTTGCCACGAAAAACGCCCCGTTGTTTGTATCGAATCAACAACAACAATAGTTAAAAAACGCCGGTTGTTTTCCCCGGAAAGCCGCTCCATCAAACCTAACCGGTCATGGTTCTTCTTGAAACTTGGCGCGACGCTTTTCCAGAAAGGCCTTCATACCTTCTTTCTGATCATGATGGGCAAAACACCTGCTAAACAGATCTGCCTCAGCAGACATGCCATTGCCCGGGCCGGATGGTTCAGCCCCTGAAACTGCCTTTTTAGCCTGGGACAGGGCAAAGGGTGAATTCTTAAGCACAGCCCTGGAATATGACAACGATTCTTCCAACGCCTTACCTTCATCAACCACTTTGTGTACAAGCCCAATTCTCAAAGCGTCATCTGCATTAATTACCCGCCCGGTAAGAATGAGATCGAGTGCATTAGGCTTGCCGGCAATTCGCGCCAGCCTCTGAGTGCCGCCGAACCCCGGTATTATGCCCAAACCGGCTTCAGGCTGTCCAAACCTGGCATTTTTCGCAGCGATACGAATATCGCAAGCCATGGCAAGTTCGTTGCCTCCCCCTAAAGCGTACCCGTTTACCGCTGCTATTGTTACAGAAGGGAACGTTTCCAATTTCGAGAAAACGCCCTGGCCAAAGCGGGAAAACGCCAGTGCTTCGTCAGGTGTCATGTTTACCATTTCGCCTATGTCAGCACCTGCCACAAAAGCCCTGGAACCTTCTCCTGTGATGATCAAGGGCTTGTTGGGCACGTCTTCCAAAAGAACATCCAATACAAAATCGAGTTCTGCCAGGACCATCCTGTTAAGTGCATTAAGAAACTTCTGACGTGCCACTGTAACAACCGTAGCAGTATCTTCCGGGGTTACAGTGATAGCTTGCAGGTGGCCAAACCTCTCCATACGTTTCTCCCCCTCAAAACCTCAAATAAGGGTTAACCTTGAAATCCGTATCTATATCCTGCCTGGAACCTTGCTATTTATCGTCCCTCTTGCCAATCTGGTGTCCCAGTGCGAAATACTGCCCGTTGAAATAGGCCACAGGGTTCATTTTTTCAGGGTCTATATCGCCACGAACCAGGATCTCAGTATCAACATGCACAGATACAACCTCTCCGAGAAAGAGGTCATGGCTTCCCAGGGAAATCCTGTTCTTAACCTTACACTCTATGTTTACCGGAAACTCAGATACAATAGGCGCCCTAACATTGTCGGCCCTGGCAGGAGTAAGCCCTGCCGCCTTAAACTTATCCTCTGTCCTGCCTGATACGGTTCCGCAGTAATTCAATATGTCTACCTGGTCCGCTCTTGGAAGGTTTACAACAAAATCCCCGTACCTTTGCAGCAATCCAAATGAATACCTGGTTGGCCTTACACCAATGGCAATCATAGGAGGTTCTGAAGACACAGTCCCAACCCATGCCAGAGTTATGGCATTAGCCTCCCCCATGTAGTCACCACAAGTAACCAGAACAACAGGTAGAGGATACAACGCGGTAGATGCGGGAAAAAGCCGTTTTTCAAGTTGCTTCGCCAAGATAACTTAAGCCCCCTTCGCGTATTGTCCGCCCTGCAAAGGCCCTAATGCACTCAGTTAATCTTGTGATTACTATTTCCTGAGAAAAGCAAATTAATCAAGTTAAGGCCTAAAACGGCCAAATTGGAAACTACCAAGTTTCACAGTCCCGGGAATTGGCCGCAAACCAACCATATGTACCCCCTTCCTTCATTTTCTCAACAGCTGCATGAGAAACCGCTTGAGCCGCAGCCATATAGATATTGGATCCACAGGCAGATTTCTGGCCCTGCTCAACGAGTTCTCTGTTTGCCAGAAAATGCTCGAGAAGATTCTGGGCAATAGTAACGAGGAAGTGGGTATTAATGTTGTTCTTGGCAACAAGCCCCTTGGCCAGTTGTTTTGCACCGGTTCCGCCGTGCTGGGCAAAAGGTGCATAATAACCTGCTTCGCTTATTATCTCTCGCTGAACTGTTTCCAGGCGTTGGGTGTCCGGTTCATGTCGTTGATCAAGAGGAGCGGCATGTTCCATACCAATGGGATACGATATTCCCCTTGCGCCTGTATACTTCACAAATCCTGCAACTTGCTTGGCGAACCTGTTGAGTTCACCGCCATGCAAGCTAATGTACCCTTCGTCGCTCCCGGCCTGGCCTGTTGAACCATACTCAGCTTCGAGGATAATGTCAAATCCGCGGCTCTTGACCAGGTCACATACGTGGCGGGTAACGGCATAGTTCAAAACCGGCGGCATTTCTTCTGTGTCGATCATGGCCCACGCAGGATTAAGTTCCTCTAAGCAGGCCATGAAACCTGCCACTGCGCTGGCATACGAAATGGAACTAAGATACTGCACCCAGGTTTCAAATTCGTCTTTTTCAGGAGTGGGTACTCCATAAGCCGATGAGAACTCCACGGCCCTGTTTAACATGGAAACAGATGATTCTTTCCGGACAACGTAAGTCTCTACCTCTTCACAGCAAGTCTCCGCCTTACCTTGTTGC
>DUTL01000207.1 GCA_012842105.1 Candidatus Fermentithermobacillaceae bacterium
ACGGCAGCATAGACGCCGTCTATGCTGCCACTTATACCCTGGGCAAGATATTAGGGCTGGTTTGGGTATCCAAGACGCTCTAAGCCGGATAAGCTGCGTACATGTCAAGCCCACGCCAAATTGGTTCAGAGTTTATAACCTATCTTCCTCAGGAATGACCGGCGAGCCTGAGTGTCGTCGGGGCCTTCAACGCCTTTTGGAGAGTTTCCATCTATGACGCCCATTATTCCGCGGCCTTGCTCTGTCTTGGCGACAACCACCTGGACTTGGTTTGCCGTAGCGCAGAAGATGTTAACTACTTCAGGCACCATTTTGATGTTATTAATGACGTTTATGGGGAATCCGTTTTCCATAAAAATAATAAAGGCATGGCCTGTTCCCAGATTCATGGCGTTTTTCTCTGCAAGTTCAACCAGCCGGCCATCGTTACCGGCGGTACGCACTAGGCAGGGGCCGCTTGCTTCCAAGAATGCAATTCCAAATTGGATTCCGCCGCCGGCATTTGCCATGGCTTCGTAAAGATCCTCCACCGACTTAATGAAATGTGTTTGCCCAAGTATCATGTTGAGGTTTTCGGGTTTTTCAATACTTACAAGTTCGAATTGAATGGACATAGTATCTCCTCCCATGTAATGGTCCGGCGCCTTAGTGATTCTACCATGCACACAGGTTATCCTGCCGGTTGAACGATGTGTTCGGGTGTGTACACGTCTCTGATGGGTGAGTTATCCGGCTCCCGTATTGTCGCCTACGTACACAATCTGGCCGCCCGGTAAGATTTTCTGATTATGGACAACAGGATCCGCCGTGATAAGAGTTCCATCCATAGTTTTTGCAAGATAGGACGAAATACCGGTGTTGGGTTCCAGGCCTTGATACTCAGCCATGAGTTTGGCGGCCTCCAGGGCGCTTTCTTTTGTGACGGGCTCAACCTGAATAGGGAGCTGGTCCAACAAGGCCATGAGTTCTGCAAACGAATCAGGGTGATCGGTTATCCCTTTCAGGTACACGAGGAGCATGTCAAGGGCCGTGATTTTTATCTTAGCCCCACAACTGTGAGATTGCTCCATAATTCTCTGAATAACTTCTCCCTTTGGTTTCCCTTCAAGATATGCAATTAGCGACGAAGCATCGATAATGCAAGGTGCGTCACTGCACAGAGACGTATGGGTTTTATTGCCTGAGTTGGAGAAGACTTTCATCGAGCTATTTCCCTTGGGAGTTGCTTTTCTTGTTAAAGAAACCAAGGCCGTGCTCTACCGGATTATCAAGCTCTGGTACCAGTACTAATTTGCCGTCCAGGTCGTAGACTGCAAATTTGGTGCCGGGCTTTAAGTCGAGCTTGTTCCTGATCTGCACCGGGATAACTATCTGGCCTCTGGTGGAAAGCGACGTTTTGTGCAATTGCATTCACCTCGCAAAATATACGGCCGTTTCTTCCTGCTGCAGTGCTTACGTTAGTTACGGAAGCAGGGGGATTGCAGTTGTCATACCCTTTCTATTATGTCCGGAACTACGGTTTGATACCATCGTCATGATTAGTCGTGTAAATTGAGCAGTAAATATTGAAATTATCTATGAAGTCGGAGAACATATATTCAGGTGGATTTAGGGCGGGGCAAAACCCAATCTTTTACCCGTATGAGAAAATTCGCCTATTAGTATACGGAGGTGCTTACATGGCTGCCGAACATGAGGTTGTAGTATACTCAACCCCTACCTGTCCCTGGTGTACAAAAGCCATCGACTACTTGAAAAAGGCCGGAGTTGATTTTGAGGAAAAAGACGTTTCAGTTGATATTCAAGCTGCTCGTGAAATGGTGAAAGCTTCAGGCCAGATGGGCGTTCCGGTGTTGACAATAGACGGGAATGTTGTAGTAGGTTTTGACAGGAACAAGATTGACCAACTTCTAGGGCTGTAAGCTGCAGTTCTTAAGTAAGGCCGGGAAAATAAGGCCGCACCTTGTGTGCGGCCGTCTATCATATCTCTAAGAACTATACCCGCGATAGTGAGCACAGGTTTGTCCGGGGCCCAGAAGCGCGCGCCGGCGCAAACGTTGCGGCTGGAGCGTGTCAGAACCCGGCCTTTTCGGGGCCAGGAAAAAGTGACCGGACAATTCTGGGAGAACCGGTGTTCTAAGGGATCTTCTCAGAGTGTTGAGGGAAAAGAGAAAGGGCAGTTGTTGCCCTTTCTATGTGGGTCAGGGTTGAGTGTACCTCGATTGCTTAATTTATCCCGAGAATCAACAGGATCAGAATGAGGAAAATGATGAACGCCAGGGAATTGTCAATATTCCACCCCGGTCCTCCCATGCCTCCCATACTAGGGCCTCCTCTCAGTTAACCTAGTTTATGTTATGTAAATGACAAGAAGTTGCTACACTTAATGGAGATTTTGCAGTCCTCAAACGAAGATGCAGGTGCTGAACAGATCGCGTTGGAAGATGCCAGGGGGAGGCAAGTTTCAGCCTCCCCTGTTCGTTATCCCAAATCAAGCCCGGGCCTTCAGTCTTTAGGCCGTATTCCAGATCGAACAGAAGTCACTGCGGCTTGTAGTAACCTTGCTTTTGCATGTAGTCAAAGATCTTCTCGCCGTGTTTTTGCTCGTCATCCTGAATCGTCTGGAGGTCCTTTTTGAGCTGCGGGTTGACAGATTCAAACACGGTGGTGTCGTATGTGCCGGATATATACTTCTCGGTCATGAGCATGTCTTGACAGATAGCTGCATCGTCAGTGGAGCCCGTTTGCTGCCCTTGTTGCGCTTGATGGGGCTGCTGGCCATAGGCGCTCCACTGATGAGTCTGGTCATCGAAACTGGCAGTCTCGAAGTCTGCCCCTTTCATCCTTGAATCCTGTTGTTTGGGGCCTGTTTGCTGCATGCCGCCCTGGCTTCCCGTGTACCTGCTTAGAGTGTCATAGTGATTCCGCTCTTCTTGAGCCAGCTCGTTGAACAGGTTGCGCAGTTCTTGTGACTTAGTAAGGTTCGCATATCCTGTGTACTTCCTAATGCAAATTTCTTCATGAGCCATTTGGTCTTTGAGTAACGACCTTTCTTTTTGCGTTAACTGATGGGTCATGATCATATCACCTCTCATTAAGGATGCGAAAAAACTCTAAGACATATTCTTGATGCTGTATCAAAACTCTGGATCGAAACAGCGGATTGCTTCCAGTGTGCTTTATGGAACAAACACCGGGCCTTCCAGATAGCAGCCGGCCTGGCTGTAGAGCTATTCCGGCGGGTTTGGGGAGGCCCACGGGACAGTATTGGCTGAGCCATTAGCCGAATTGTCCAGCCAGTGGCCCTTGCAGCAACGCCTTGGGCTCTGTAAATATTGCATAATTTGACCGAAGTAAAGGTTGCTTAATTGACTCCCAAAATGTATAGTATATGTTGGTAGGTTGTTAATGACACATGTAACAAGTGTGCCAGGCCGCCGGGTTTCCAGTCATGCGCAAGGGTATTACTGATTAAGCAAGAAGGGTGATCACATGGCTCAAAAAACCAATCCATTCGAGAACATGCTTGAACAGTTAGACGCAGCTGCCCAGATCGCAGGGTTAGATAGGAACGACTACATAACACTACGTTATCCAGAACGAGAATTGACAGTTAACTTTCCTGTCAAGATGGATGATGGCAGCACTCGTGTATTTACCGGTTACCGAGTTCAGCACAATACTGTTAGAGGGCCTGCCAAAGGCGGAATTCGATTTCATCCTGATGTAGATATGGATGAAGTCAGAGCCCTGGCAGCTTGGATGACCTTCAAATGCGCCGTTGTAGATATTCCCTATGGAGGGGCCAAAGGCGGGGTAACAGTTGATCCTACAGGTTTGTCTCAGGACGAAATTGAGAGGATTACCAGAGGTTACACAGCCAGGATCGCAGATTTCATAGGGCCTGAACAAGACATTCCCGCTACTGACGTGAACACTACCCAGCAGATGATGGGCTGGATCATGGACACTTACAGCACTTTGAAAGGCGTATATTCTCCGGGGGTTGTAACCAGCAAACCGGTGGAAGCAGGTGGTTCTATCGGACGCAGAGAGGCGACAGGCTTGGGAGTATTTCTTATCACAAGAGAACTCGCCCAGCAACTCAACATAGACCTTGCCAAATCTACCGTCGCGGTTCAGGGGTTCGGTAACGTTGGCAGCAATGCTGCAAAGTATCTTCACGAAGCAGGCGCTAAGGTTATAGCGGTAAGCGACGTATCAGGCGGGCTTTACTGCGAAAACGGGTTGGATATACCTGCTCTGTTGGATTACGTTGCAAAACATCCCAGGCGCCTCATCGAAGGGTACAAACAAGACGGGATTAAGGCTACAGACAACCATGGAATTCTTACATGCAAGGCTGATTTCCTGGTACTGGCAGCTTTGGAAAACCAGATTACAGAAGAAGTTGCCAAGGAAGTTCAGGCCAAAATCATTATCGAAGGAGCTAACGGGCCTACAACATTCGGCGGGGACAAGGTTCTTGAGCAGCGAGGAATTATAGCTTGTCCTGATATTCTGACTAATGCAGGCGGAGTCACGTGTTCATATTTTGAGTGGGTCCAGAACTTGCAGCATCTTGCGTGGGACCTTGAAACCGTTAATTCTACCCTTGAGAGAATTATGGTCAAGGCGTTTAACGAAGTATATGCAGTTGCAGATGAAAAGAAGATTCCCATGAGAATGGCAGCCTATATTGTCGCGCTTCAGCGCCTGGTTGCTGTTCAAAAGATTAGAGGAATTTTCCTATAAGTTTCTGTTGGGCCTTTCAATTAAGGCAACCCAACAGATAGGTTGCGGCGTCAAAGTTTGCGGTAATAACTACAGTAACAAATGGCGATTGGACGTACAAGGGGCATTTTATACATGTCCTCTGCCGCATTCTTCACTGTATTTGTCCACAACTCTTGCTGCAAACCCTTGTACGTCCAATCGCCATTTGTTGCTGTAGTTATTACCACAGACTTTGACGCCGCAACCTATCTGTTGGGTTGCCTTAATTGAAAGGCCCAACAGAAACTTATAGGAAAATTCCTCTAATTTTTTGAACAG
>DUTL01000208.1 GCA_012842105.1 Candidatus Fermentithermobacillaceae bacterium
AACATGAACGGAGCACCCGGGATAAGCCATCTGAAGTACTTTACTCCGCTGGATAAGGCCTTGGCATCAGCTCCCATGATGGATATCACATTAGGTGCATATAGCCATCCGGGAATAACCATTAGCGCAGACAGCATCATGCCAAGAATCAACGCTTGAAACGCTGCCCTCGAAGCAGTGTCTCTGTCGCCTGCCCCAACCGATCGGGCAACAAGCACAGTGTTTCCCATGGCAATGCCGCCAAACACACCGTTGACAAGCATCATTGGCTGAAAACTCAAAGAAATGCCGGCTACCACTTCGGCTCCAAGCCTGCCTACCATCGCTGAGTCCACCATATGGGCAAGCATTGAGAGAATCTGCTCGATGATAACAGGCCAGGCCAGCATCAAAATAGCCCGCCGAACCTTGGGCCGGGATTCCATATCCTCTGGAGCCAATATGGCTTTAGACCTGAATACCTGCTCTGCTTGCTCCGGTTGCTCCGCGTGCTCCGGTTGCCCTCCGTGCTCCGCCTGCTCTGCGTGCGCAGGTTCGGTAGCGTTCACCCACACAGCTGCAGCATCTCTTGCATGTGCTGGGCCGTTGGAATCAACCCTACCGCCCTCAGCCGTTTTACCATTAGCTCCTTGTAAACAGGCCCCGGTGTTGTGTTTCTCTTGCATCAAGCGTCCGCTCCTTCCGTCTTGCGCCAGTTCACCTGGAGAATAAACAATCTCAAGGCTATACGGCCAATGCTGAACCGGCAGATATCAAGGGCGAAATAACCAACGTGAACTTCCTGCAAGCCGGCCCATTTCATTCTAGCCACGAACTAATCATGTTTCAAGTGGAAACACCGGGGACGGCCCGAGATACAAGCCTGTCGCTACAAGGATTCAAACATACAAAACTCGAAACATACATTATCAAAACACTCGTTATCGAAGCATCCAGTATCCAGTGTTGATGCCGGCCATTGGCCGTGGTTCCAACCGGTGATTACGGCTGGCAATCCTGGTTACCGGCTACTGAACATGCCTAATGGGTAATGGCTAATTGTTAATGAACAGCGATTATTGCTCATGTTTGCTCATAGCTGAGCGTGACAATCCAAGTACATGAGGAGGATAGGTTATGCTGGATCTGGCCTTAAGGAACGGCACTGTTATCGATGGCACAGGCAAATCAAGATTCAAGGCAGACCTGGGTATATCAAAAGGTAAGGTGGCCTTTATTGGGAGCTTGAGCCAGGCTGAAGCCGAACAGGTGATTGACATATCAAACATGGTAGTGTGCCCGGGGTTCATCGACATGCATTCCCACTCAGACCTTTCTATACTCGCCCACAAGAAGGCCACAGGCTCGATTTCCCAGGGGATTACCACAGAGGTAGTGGGAAGCTGCGGCTGGTCACTGGCCCCATGCAAAACTGAAACCAAACACAACGTGCTCGAACGGCTGGTTAGAAACCTCATTGACTCAGAAACATTCGAGAGCATGCCCTGGAACTGGAATTCTTTCGGTGAGTACCTCGACGCAGTTGAGGCTTTAGGAACCGGGGTAAACCTGGCTCCACAAGTCGGACAGAGCCTTATTCGTGCTCACATAATGGGAACCGAAGATCGAAACGCCACCCCCGGTGAGGTTCAGGCGATGAAAGTACTCCTGAATCAGGCACTTGACGAAGGTGCCTGGGGGATGTCTACAAGCAGAAGTTACACGCCAGGGAGGTTTGCGCCAACTGAAGAGATAATTGAACTGGCGAAAGCCGTTGCGAAATATGACGGGATATATACCAGCCACATGAAGAGCGAAGGCGACACGCTTTTCGAAGCGGTTGAGGAAGTAATCAGGATAGCAGGCGAATCCGGAGTAAAAGCGGAAATATCCCACCATAAGGCCGTAGGCAGAAGGAATTTCGGTAAAGTGCACAGGAGCCTTGACATGATTGAAAATGCAAGGCGAAAGGGCCTCCGCATTACAGTAGACCTTTATCCTTATGA
>DUTL01000209.1 GCA_012842105.1 Candidatus Fermentithermobacillaceae bacterium
CAAACAACTACACCTTTTGCGCCTGGCGTGAACAAGACTGCCGTTAGTGGAGTAAGCCGGATTCCGTCTGCAATAACACAGTTGAATCTGGCAACTGCGATTACGAGTGGATAAGTTACTGTATTGAAGAGTTTGTGCTTCTTTTCTTCTATTCTGATTGAGTTCCTTTAGGACCGGTTCGGCCTCGACATACCGCTACCTCTGCGTTTACCATAAAATAAATGTAGAAACCTGCACTTTTGAAATTGAATGCAATTGTAGCGCTTCCTATATTCGATGCGCAGAACGCCTAATCCTTCCTGTTATAAATGAATGTATCAAAGATTCCGTGTTCTATAGTCGGTTTTGCGTAACAAAAGTTCCTAAGATGCAGTTTCCGGCATGCCACGGGTATGGCACGGAGGTTTGTTCGGGCGTCGAAATGATAGTTCGTCGTCAATGAACTCATCCCAATAAGATCTGGCATCTGTGATTGGGATGAGCGAGTCAGTCACCATGTTAAACGTTTGTGGAACGTTTCATGGAGCGTGTTGTGGAACTTTTAGGACCGTCCCCAATGTGTCAGGACCGTCCCCGGCGGTTCACTCCTCGAACCACTTCTGTATTTGAGCCATTGTCGGCATTTTGCCTTCCATTACTTTTCGTCCATCAATAAACACTGCGGGAGTCATCATAACCCCGCGATCAACAATCTGGTTCAGATCGGTTACATGGACTATTTCGGCTTCTACACCCAGTTTTCGCACTACGTCACTTATCATCTTTTCGGTTTTTCTGCACTTGGAACATCCGCTTCCCAGAACTTCGATTTTCATGTCAGTGCCCCCCAGAGTTTTCTTTTATACCCAGACAACCTAGTGGCCAAATCCAATATTCCGAGTACGGACTAGGCCTTCAGGCCGGTACCTGATCCAATATTCAGTTCAACACCTTAAGGCGCTCAAGTCTCGCACTATAGGCCGCCGGCGGCCTCTTCGCACAATACGGCTCCTAATACACCAAACCTTATTCCGCCCTGACTATGACACAATCAAACCGAAAAGCATTCCTGATATAGTTGCCATTATGACAACAAGGGACGCAAAAGCAACAGTCTTCTTGAACCCGAGGGTGCTGTTTATAACTATCATGCTGGGCAGACTGAGCGCCGGTCCGGCCAGTAGCAACGCCAGGGCCGGCCCCTGGCCCATACCTGAACCTACAAGCCCCTGGATTATGGGTATCTCGGTCAGCGTCGCGAAATACATGAACGCACCCAGAATCGAAGCCACAAAATTGGATTCCATAGAGTTTCCTCCAACTACACGAGCAACATATTCCGATGGTATTAGGCCTGCATCAGTTCCTGGCCTTCCCATTAGAATACCGGCAATGAAAACCCCGCCAAACAGCAGAGGCAAGATTCTCTTGGCGAAGTCCCATGACGACCATACCCATTCGCTCAGTTCTTCTTTGGCAAACCAGTTCTTCAGCATATACGCCAAAACACCAAGCAAAATGAAAACCAGGTGCCACTTGATTGTAAACACTGTATAGAAAAATCCCCTATGATCCGGAGGCCTTGCCCATGCAGCAAAAACCAGAATCAAGATAAGAACGGCGAAATATGCTGAAGTCTGTGCAATAGTCCTCTGCAAAGATTCGTCAGGGAGCATCTCAAAGCCTTTTTGGCGCTCTGCCTCTTCTGCCCTAAAGAGCCTCGCCATAAGGAGCCCTATGATAATCGAGAATACTATTGCTCCGATTGCCCTGGCAAGGCCAATCTGCCAACCTAGAATTCGCGCTGTCATTATGATAGCCAAAACGTTAATAGCCGGGCCTGAATAAAGAAAGGCGCTTGCAGGCCCTAGGCCTGCCCCTCTCTTGTAAATCCCCATGAAAAGCGGCAGTATGGTACATGAACATACGGCCAGGATCGCTCCCGAAACTGATGCAACTGCGTAAGCAACCCATTGTCTTGCCCCTTTGCCCAGGTACCTCATGACAGACTTTTGCGACACGAAATTCTGCATTGCCCCTGCTATGAAGAAAGCAGGTACGAGGCAAAATAGCACATGTTCTCTGGCATACTCCCTGAGCATATGAAACCCTTCCAGGATAGCGCCCTGTACTCTGCTGTTATCAAGTGGCGCAAAATACAAAACAAGAAAAACAGCTAGTATGAGAACAAGCTTTTGTGACTCTGTCATTAGCTTCACCCCGATTCCTGTCTCTACTTGATTATCAGCCAGATTACAGGCTTAAGAGACAGGAATCGGGGTGAAGCTAATGACAGAGTCACAAAAGCTTGTTCTCATACTAGCTGTTTTTCTTGTTTTGTATTTTGCGCCACTTGATAACAGCAG
>DUTL01000210.1 GCA_012842105.1 Candidatus Fermentithermobacillaceae bacterium
CCCTCCAGCACATCTACGGTAATAATAGGCTCCTAAGGAGAATGCTAAGACGAACTAGTTGACGTGTTAACGGTTTTGGACTACTATCTGATTAACATGTTAACTATTGCGATTGGCGGGAAGATACAAACCAGCCAGGGACGAGTTGAGGCCATATACTGTTGTAAAAGTGGATCAGCGCCAATTGGAGAAACATATTGTGAAAAGTATCGTGAAACCTCGCTTATCACATCGAAGATAAAAATAGCCAGCCGCGACAAGGGGGCGTACTGTGATGATAGTTGTAACCGGGGCACCGGGCCATTTGGGGAACAACCTTGTAAGGGCTCTGGTGAAAAGAAATCATCGAGTAAGGTGTTTGGTGCTTGCAGGAGAAAGCCTGGTTCCTCTGCAGGGGTTGGACGTTGAAACTGTGGAAGGGGATGTTCGCGATATTGATTCTTTGCATAGGGCTTTTGAGGGCGCCGGTGTTGTATACCACCTTGCGTCAGTTATCAGCCTGCTGCCAGGAAAGTCGAGGCTTCTGGAGGATGTGAACGTTACGGGAACCAGAAATGTCGCCGAAGCCTGCTTGAAGGCCGGAGTTAGACGGTTAGTGTACGCCAGTTCTATTCATGCTCTGGTTGAACCACCCCATGGCCATGTCATAGACGAATCCATGCCATGTGACCCAGGCCGAATATCTATGGCATACAGCAAATCCAAGGCCAGGGGTACTCTTGAAGTTATGGAAGTGATCGCAAAAGGCCTGGATGGCGTAATAGTATTGCCAACCGGGATGATTGGCCCATATGACTTCAAACCTTCCGAGACAGGAAGGCTGCTCCTTGACTATGTGGCAGGCAAGATTCCTGCAAGGATTGAAGGCGGTTACGACTTTGTGGATGTGAGAGACGTAGCTGAAGGCCACATACTTGCCGCCGAAAAGGGAAGAACGGGGGAGAAGTATATTCTATCCGGGGAATGGATCTCTATCGATGACATAATGAAAGAAGTTTCAACTGTCACCAATGTTCCGCTGCCCCGTTGGAGAGTACCGGCAGGGTTAGTGTCTGGACTGGCTCTTATGCTTACCTCCTACAGCATGGCAACAGGAGCAAAAGTACTCATGAACCAGGATTCAGTTAACACACTCAGGAGCAATTCGCTTATATCGTCTGGCAAAGCTCGCAGAGAACTCGGGTACACATCCAGGCCTGTGCGTGAAAGCATCGGGGATACGCTGGCCTGGTTTCGAGAGCATGGGTTGCTGTCGAGTTAGGAAGGCCGCGTTAGGGCTGTGCTTTGGGAAAGTGGGTTTGAGATGACAAGGAATGGTGCAATATGTACGATTTTCAGTCAATAGTAAGTTCAGCGGGGCGAATGGTCCAAATAGGCAGGATGTGTGTTAATAAGGGCCTAAAAGAGATCGGCCTCGGAAGTGCTGAAGCCGATGTTCTAATGTTTCTTTACTCTGTAGGAGACGGGGTTAGGCAGGATGACATTGTTGCAGGAATTGAAGTGAGTAAAGCAGCAATCTCTCGAACCATCAAGTCTCTTGAGAAGAAGGGCTATGTAGCGCGAAAGCAGAATCTTTGTGATAGGCGATCATATGTTGTCTGGCTAACGGAAAGAGCCTGGAAAGCCGAGGTGTTAGTCAAGCGGCAATATGAGGATCTGGTGAATGCAGCCTGTCTGGGCATTCCAGAGGAAAAGGTTAAGGAAGTAGTTGAGTTGTTTAAGCACGTCGTTAACAACATGGAGAAATATCGCCTGGACGCCTCATAAAGGCGCCGAAGTTTCGGCAGATGCCTTGCTCCTGACCATTTTGGCAACGCGGTGGCGTGCCGGCTCAAAAAGGGCGTGCAAGATGCAAAGGCCTGGTTACAAGGGCCAACGGAGGTTCTTATGCTTACAGGACAACTGCTTGAACTAATATATGAAGCTGCAAGTATTCAGCGATGGAACGATCACATAAGGCCCGCCCAGGGATTTACCGAACTGGACAAGCAGGCCCATAAAATGGTGTATGCCTACGTGCTTGGCAAATTCGAAGAGGCCTCGGGCATGGTGAAATTCGATTGGGGCAAACTCATTGAAGGCGGGTTGTTTGAGTTCCTGCATAGAATAAAGCTTACGGATATTAAACCCCCAGTGTTTCACAAAATCATGGAAGAGAAAGGGCCTGAGATCAACCGGTGGGTACTTGAGCAGTATCAAGCACCGCTCAGACAGGTAGACAATGGGCTTTACGCTCGCTTTTATGAGTACCTTGTTAACCATGAGCATAGCCATGCCGAAAAACAGATACTCAAGGCGTCGCACTACCTGGCAACTAACTGGGAGTTTCAGCATATATACAGGCTCAATGCCGGCCTGTACGGGCTTGAAGGCGAGAGAGAAAGCATAGAAGGCAGGCTGAACGAGCACGGAACGCTTGTAGGAGTCAAGAACTTAGCCTTGGATAAAAATATCCGCAATTTCATGGATCTTGTAGGGCAGCTCCGGTTTCAGCAACGCTGGGGGCACTCCCCGAGGATACCTCAAACATCGGTGCTTGGACACATGCTTATAGTAGCGGTAATCGCTTTCTTTGCATCCCTTGATCTGCGCGCCTGCCCCAAGCGCATGTACAACAACTACTTGTGCGGGTTATTTCACGATCTTCCCGAAGTCTTAACCAGAGATATTGTGGCCCCTGTCAAGCGGTCAATCCCTGATCTGGACAAAATCATCAAGAGCATTGAATCTTCCTGGTTCGAGGAGAGGATTTACCCATTGCTGCCGGTTGCGTGGCACGATGAGATAAGGTATTTCGTTGAGGACGAATTTGCAGATCGCATCCGGATTGACGGGAAAAGGGTCACTGTGAACATCACTCCGGAGCACAACTTCGACTGCTATGACCCACTAGACGGAACTGTGGTTAAAGCCTGCGATCAGCTTGCTGCTTACGTAGAAGCGTTTCTCTCTATTAGGCACGGCATTCGATCGAACCATCTCAAAGACGGCCTTTCCATATACAACGTCTACCAGGGCAGGAACAGCGTAGTTTCAGGCGTAGACTTCGGCACTGTATTCAGCCACTTCAACCCCGGCGAGCTTCACCTCTGACACATCGGGGACGGTCCTAAAAGTCTCATTTCTGCATAACGTCGCAGATGGACATGGGTACGATGAAACACCCGGGATGACCTTGAGGTAAGACATTGGGGGAGATAATGGAGGCGGCCTTGAGGTACCGGGGGAAGGCCTTAAACGTTTCACTTTCCATTCCTCTTTCCATTACACACTCACGGTGGAGTTAAGGGTCTTCGGTGTCCAGCGAGTTTTGACATTCACAACAACTACGGATAGATAAACGTGCGCCAGGAGGCTTACGCTCGTACCGTCCGGGAGGTAGCTAGAGGGGTTCGTAAGAGTAACTTCTACTTTTATCAAAAACGCTGGAAGTTACTTTTACAATTAAGGGATTTTATATGATTCAATTCGGGTTATAGACAAATCGAGAGCAAAAGGTTACAATAGTACCTGCATCGCGTCGGGCTGTGGCGCAGTTTGGGAGCGCGCTTGAATGGGGTTCAAGAGGCCGCAGGTTCAAATCCTGTCAGCCCGACCATGAAAAACCCACCTTGAGCAGGGGAAACTCAGGTGGGAGTTTTTGTTAGGGGGCGAAAACGCCCGTTCAGGTTTGCCTAAGTTTGCCTATCTCAAACGGTTTGCCTAACCGCCCAATTCTAGCGCGGCCGCGAAGGCATCCATCTTGGCCGCTGCCCTTTCATCGTGCCCTGGGAGAAGGTGCCCATACGTTTCAAGTGTGACGGTTATAAAAATCCCCCCTGGCAATGTTGGTTCTGCGATGATAACGTGATTGTCCTCCGACCTGCCGCTGTCTTAACATCTCCTAAGACCAGGCGGCCGCTTACCTCGTTCAACATTTTGAGTAACGGTAATTTGCTTGTTATCCAAGTCGACGTTATTCCAGGTAAGGCCCAACCATACGCCTGGACGAAGGCCCGAGCCGGCTCCGTGCCATGCAGTTTCCTCAAATTCGCCTCACAGTTTCTGCAGGCAATGATTCTGATACTGTGGTCCTATCTTTTATTATCCAAATTGTGATTCTTACAGCACGATAGCGAGGATGAATGAAGGCTAAGTCTAACTAATGTTGTTTAGTTTGTTTTTGTCATTAACAGTTCAAGGCCTCAAGTTCAATTCCGAGACTCTCATTGAGGCACACTGCATAATCATCACAGTATTAGTACTTGTAAAATGCCAAACCTTGCACTTTGTATTGGCAGGTAGGGGGCGAGTGGGAGGCAGCGATGCATAAAGAACATGATGCAGCCCTTGAGAGGGATCTGGATATTCTTGCAAGCCTTGTTTTGGATATGGAGCATCCCGATGATCATTTGTTTCAGGTAATGGCTACAATCACTGAGCGGCTGCAGGAGTACACTCTGCCCCGGGAAAAAGCCTGCAAATTGGCAAGACAGACTCTTTTGCTTATACAGCAAATGCAAAAGGGGCGCTTGCCTTTTGACAAGGGATATGCTGCTCTCTGCGCTTCCATTCAGATGTTGCAGCGTGAAGTTCGGGATTGGGCCCTGCAAAAAACCGGCCAATCTCCTCTCGATGTAACCTCCAATATGCTTACACATGATGAACTCGCGCAGTCTGAAGAACTTGACACCCAACCTGCTCAATCTCATATGCAAACCAGGCCTGGTTGTGAGCCCAAACACCCGGTGGTGATGTTGGACTTTGATCCTAACGATGCAGACAGCATGATGTTTATTGCAGAGGTCGAGGAGTCGCTCGATGGTGCAGAGGTATCGCTAATGGCCCTTGAGAAAAATCCCGATGATCGAGCCCACTTGGATGAAGTGTTTCGATGTTTCCACAACATCAAGGGAGTCTCTGGGTTTGTCAGGCTTGATGATTTTCAGAAACTTTGTCATCACGCAGAGTCAGTCATGGAGTGTACAAGAAGGGGTACATTGGAATTTGAAGGCGCCTTAATTGAAACTGTATTTAAAGCTTTGGACCTTCTAAGAAAGATGGTAGAGCTCTTGAAAACCTCTGGACCGGATACTCCATACAAGACTCCTTTTGCATTTTGGGATGTTGTGAATGCCTTAAAAGAGCATGGACAAAGCAGCCAATCTGAGAACGTTTGCGAGGATTCCGCTAAGAGTCACTTTGTGGATGAACCTAATAAAGCACATCCCAATACCAACGATTATGGCATCAAAGTTGGCAGCGCTGAATCTGTGCAATCTGAGACACAGTCTCAAAAAGAATCAAACACAGAAAACACCAAAACCAGTTCGCTTACTCCAATAAGGCACCAAGCTCAGAGTGACGAAGTTGTGCGCGTAAGCACTAGGCGGTTAGATGCTTTGCTGGATGAAATCGGCGAGCTTGTAATAGCTAACGCAATGGTAAGCCAAGAAGTCGAGAACTTAAGACAGGTTGACTCAAAGCTTGTTCAGAATGTAAGCAGGATGAACAAGATTGTTCGCCAACTGCAAGAACTTACTATGGGTATGCGTATGGTGTCGCTTGAATCTACGTTTAACAAACTTGCACGTGTTGTTAGGGATTTATCCCATAAGACCGGTGTGCAGGTAGATTTCATGTGTGATGGCGGAGATACAGAATTGGATAGAAAAGTTGTGGAACTCATAACCAGCCCGTTGACTCACCTGGTACGCAATGCCATTGACCATGGCATAGAGCCGCCTGATGAAAGAGAAAGATTAGGCAAGCCCAGGCAAGGGCAAATACATTTGACAGCTTTTCACCAGGGCGGCAGTGTGGCTATACGAGTCCAAGATGATGGCAGAGGGTTGGACAAAGATTACATAGCCAGGAAGGCTGTTGAAGTTGGGCTTATGAAATCTAAGTCAAACCTGTCAAGCCGCGAGATATATCAATTCATATTTGCACCTGGTTTTTCCACCAGCCAGGAGGTAACCGATATTTCCGGACGCGGTGTAGGTATGGATGTAGTCAAAAGAAACATTGAGAGCCTTCGAGGAAAGATTGATGTTCGCACTGAACCTGGGAAAGGCACGGCGTTCACCTTGTGGTTTCCTTTAACAATGGCAATTATCGATGGCATGATTGTGACTGTAGGAAAGCAGCGCTTCATAATACCTTCAATTTCCATTCAAGAATCTTTCCGGCCTAAGCCTGATGGTGTCAAAACTGTAATCGGCAAAGGTGAGTACATTTTAATTCGAGGGAAACTGATTCCCTTATATAGGCTTCACAAAGTGCTGGATATTGAAGGAGCCCGGACAAAGCCCTGGGAAGCTCTTGTTCTTGTTACCTATGGAAGTAGTAATCAGTGTGGGATTTTGGTTGACGATTTGATTGGCCAGCAACAAGTGGTAGTAAAACCTCCAGGGAGTTTTGCGGATGAGGTGGACTTTATCTCAGGCGCTGCGATTATGGGTGATGGCCGAGTGTCACTAATATTGGAACCCTCACAGGTTGTAGGAACTGCAGACAGATAGCCTATGAAATGGCCGGATAGATATTGGCAGGGGGTTGAACGAAGTATTTGACAAGGCAATCAGTAAGTAAGAAGCAGCAAGCAGTAAATTGGCAAAAGGCAAAAAGCGCCTGCGGATTAGGTTCTCGGCGGTGTTTAAAGAAGCGCAAAGAGCTGAAAGGCAGGTAAAGCAGGAGAGGGAAAGAGGTGAAACCAGTGTCTGGAATGCCGTCAAACCAAGCAGACCTTCAATTCCAGGATGCAGCGGCTGACGCTAGCTTACGTTCACAGAAGTATCTGACCTTCGTTCTCGATAAAGAGGAGTATGGGTTGGAAATCATGAGGGTTAAAGAGATCATAGGGCTGATGGAAATTACACCTGTCCCTCGCATGCCTGATTTTGTGCGAGGGGTTATCAACTTGAGGGGCCGGGTAATACCTGTAGTGGATTTAAGGCTCAAGTTCGGAATGAAGAGAACAGAGGATACTCAGGAGACGTGCGTAATCGTAGTTGATCTTAACGATACCCTCATGGGGGTTGTTGTGGACAGAGTATCTGAAGTGCTTGATGTACCAGAGGCTGATATCGAGGAAGCTCCTTCTTTCGGCGTAGACCTTGATACGTCGTTCATCCTGGGAATGGGCAAGGCCAAAGGCAAAGTAGTAATTCTGCTGGACATTCAAGAGGTGCTTACAAACACTGTAAACACTGAACGTTTTTCCGAAAAGCAATCACCTGATTCCGGTTTGGTTTCATGATTGATCAGCGGCTAAGTCAAATCATGTGTTTTGGCAAGTACGCTCAGAGGAGGTATCAGAATGGTTATAGGTCCTGAGGTTGGGCCAACGCAGGTTCCAACCAATGATGCAGAAGTATCACCTGCCGAGGGAGCACGTGATAGGAACAAGATTCGTGAAGGCATTGGTGACCAAATATTGATGCAAGAGCTTTCCAGGCTTATGGGCCGGGTGAGAGAAGGCGATCTTGAGGCGCGTGTAGATGTTATGAAGTTTGACGGGCAGGCTGTAGAGGTCGCCGGTATTGTTAATGAAGTCTTAGAAACAGTGACAATTCAGATTCGGCACATACTAAAGTGTGTTTTGCTAATGTCTGATTTTGATTTTACCTATAAAGCTGGTTTCTCCTTTAAAGGATTGGGTGGCGAAATCCAGTCTGGGCTGAATGCTTTACGAGGGCGGCTAGAAAGAGTTCAGGATATCGCCAATAACATAGCTTCCGGTGACCTAAGTGATGCTGAGGCAATTCAGCAATTCGGAGGCGGAACCGGTAAACTGTGCGAAAATGATCAATTCAGCCCTACGTTCCTTCGAATGATACAAAGCCTCAATGCTGTATTAGAGGACTTATTGAAACTAGAGCAAGCAATAGTGATGGGGCAATTTGACTATAAGATGGATGTGTCCAGACACCAAGGCGAATACCGCAATATTCTTGAATCAATAGACGGCTCTTTAGAACATATGATTAGGCCAATAAATGAGGCGCTGAGTGTTTTGGAGCGTATGGCGGAAAAAGACCTTACTGCCCAGATGCTTGGTGATTACAAGGGTGATCATGCCAGGCTAAAGGATAGTTTGAACGCTGCTTTAATCAGCCTGAATGACGTTTTATCCCAGGTTGTCGATGGTGCTGATCAGGTTGGTACCGCTTCCAACCAGGTTGCAGCAAGTGCGGCTGCAGTATCTGAAAATACAGTGGAAGAGGCAAGTGCTCTTGAGGAAATATCGGCCAGCCTGGAAGAAATATCGGGAATGACAAGAAATAATGCCGATAACGCTAACGAAGCTCAGCTTTTAGCCAAGGTGCAGGAAGACAGTATTGGGAAGGGCCAGGAAGCTATGAGACGTATGAACAAGGCTATAGGCGACATAAAATCGTCATCAGATGAGACTGCAAAAATTGTGCAGACTATCGACGAAATTGCTTTCCAAACGAATCTGCTGGCTTTGAACGCGGCAGTGGAAGCGGCCAGGGCCGGAGATGCGGGCAGAGGTTTCGCAGTTGTGGCTGAAGAAGTGCGCAATCTGGCCTTGAGGAGTGCGGAGGCGGCTAAGAATACCGCAGAAATGATAGAAGAGTCTATACATAACAGTGAGCAGGGGGTTGTAATCGCAGATGAAGTGACCAATTCCCTAAGAGAGACTATTGAAAACATGGCAAAGGTAAGTAACCTGATTAGCGAAATTGCTGCTGCCAGCCAGGAACAAGCCAAGGGTATTGAGCAAGTTGCTGCTGCCACTGCCCAAATGGATAAGTCGGTACAGCAAAACGCTGCCAATGCTGAAGAATCGGCGAGTGCCGCAGAAGAATTATCTGCTCAGGCGCGGTATCTGACTGAGATGATTGAGGAATTTGAGGTGACACGGGAGCGTAGCTCGGCAAACAGCGAGGAGTTAGCGCACTTGCTATCAGGATTGGACATTGATGCACTGCGCCAGTTCATTGACTTGCAGAACCGGAACGCTTTTCGTTCTGTACCGGGTGAGGCGGCTCATGCCGGGAACTGGTCCAAACGTGTACCTAAACCCGTAGAAACTTCAACCAAGCGGTCAAGATTAATACCTCTTGACGATGATGAGGATTTTGAAGGGTTCTAAGATGGGTGATTCCATAGATTATGCTAATAAGACAGATAGTTCTTTCCGATAATGAGTTTAACACAATTAGAACACTGGTCTACGATCTGTGTTCTATTGACTTGCATCCCAGCAAGAAAGCTCTTGTACAGATGCGTTTGAGCAACCGAATAAGGATCTTGGGGCTCAATTCCTTCAGCGAGTATTTGCGATGGGTTGCAAATGATGCTTCAGGCAAGGAACTGGGGGCAATGGTTGATTCTCTTACAACCAACCTCACTTCTTTTTTCAGGGAGAGGCCTCATTTTGTCTATTTAACGGAGAAAATGTCTTCCCTTGAAGTGAAAAGGGTGCCCAGGCTGCGAATTTGGAGTGCTGGTTGCTCTTCCGGCGAGGAGCCGTATTCCATTGCCATGATTCTCAGAGACCTATGGAGTGACATCGATGCCATGGATGTGCGGATTTTGGCAACGGATATCTCTTCAAACATGATACGTTTGGCCAGACAAGGTACCTATAGCGCACAAAAACTTGAAAAGGTACCTTTTACGTTTCGGCAAAAGTATTTCGGAAAGGTCAATACCGCAAAAGATGAGAAGTATCAAGTAAAGCCTGAGGTTTCACGGTTGGTTTATTTTCGAAGACATAATCTTACAGGGCCCTGGCCCATGAAAGGGCCCTTTGAGGTTATTTTTTGCAGGAATGTCATGATCTATTTTGATCGCGTTGCCCAACAGGAGCTGGCATCTCGTTTTTATAATATTCTGTCACCGGGAGGTGTTCTTATAGTAGGCCACTCCGAGGGCCTCACTGGTTTGGAGCATTCATTTCAATATGTCCGGCCAAGTGTTTATATGAAGCGGTCTTAAGATAAGTTGTTAAATTGGTTGGAAGGTCATGACGAGTGGTATGAGTTTTATGTATTGGGTTAGCATTTACTTAGCGTTACCAGCGCATAGCAACCCAAACGCGAAACGAAGCGGTACAAGAGGATTTGAAATGTTGAGTGTTCCATTGCGATAGCAGGAGATTTTGTCTAAGGATGTATGATTACCGGAGGGTGACATGGTTCGAACATTAATAGTAGATGATTCAGCTGTTGTTCGTAAGATCTTGAGTACTGAGTTGCCTAAGTATCCCAACATTGAGATAGTGGGTGCTGCCCCTGACCCGTATGTGGCCCGCGATATGATAGAAAGCCTCAGGCCCGATGTCTTGACCCTAGACATAGAAATGCCCCGTATGGACGGTTTGACTTTCTTGCGAAGACTAATGAAGTACTATCCCTTGCCTGTTGTGATAGTAAGTTCGTTGACTCCTGCCGGTAGCGATATGGCAATCGAAGCTCTTGAAATTGGCGCCGTTGATGTAATGTGCAAGCCCGGCTCATCGTTTACAGTTGAAGATATGGTTTCGGAGTTGGCAGCCAAGATTATTTCAGCTTCACTGGTGGACCCAGGGCGATTGGCAAATGCAAGCGAAGCAATCGCAAAGGATTTCGGGAAACGCCTTCCACTTTCCTTGACACGAACAACCAGGCAAATAGTGGCTATAGGTGCGTCCACAGGAGGGACTGAGGCGATAAAAGCAATCTTGTCACGTTATCCTACTAACTGCCCAGGTACGCTGATTGCGCAGCATATGCCGGCGACTTTTACGCGATCATTTGCCAACAGGCTTGATGACATTTGCCTTGCCAGCGTGAAAGAAGCTGAAAGCGATGATGAAGTTCAGCCGGGTAGGGTTTTGCTGGCCCCCGGAAACCTGCACATGGTGCTTAGGCGTGACGGTGCCCGGTATTATGTTAAGATCAAAGATGGGCCATATGTCAATTATCAAAAACCCAGTGTTGACGTACTTTTTAGATCTGTTGCAAGGTATGCCGGTAAGAATGCCGTTGGAGTCATACTTACAGGCATGGGGTCTGATGGTGCCCGGGGATTAAAGGCCATGCGGGACGCCGGAGCTAATACCATAGCTCAGGATGAAGAAAGTTGCGTTGTATTTGGTATGCCTAAAGCGGCTATTAACATTAGGGCTGCAGGTTTTGTGTTGCCTTTGCCGGATATTCCCGAGAAGGTTGTTTCGCTGATTAACAAGAGCCGGTAGAAACTTAGAATCCAACTGAACAGACACATGGCAAATGAGGAACCTAACGAAGATTACATGCAGCAGTAGACATTGAGGTGATTGTGTGTCTCAATGCGAGGCGAATTTTATTCTGAAACTAATCACTTTTTTGATGCAGGGCAGACTGTACGATGTGAAACTGATTTTGGATAAGTCCCTGAATTCGGCAAGCCTTGTCTCAAGAAGTGAGTTTGGGGCCCTGTATTTGTATGACGGCCAATTGCTAAGGCAAATATCACACAGTTCCTTGGTTCTTTATGATAACTCTTCAAATCAGAGCTCTTCTATGAATTTGTCTGTCTACAGTCGATTTGGCCCGGGAATAGGCCTAACAGGAACCTGTTTTTCACAGCAGAAACCAATTGTTTCCGATGATCTTGTACATGATAGGCGGTCTATTGTTTCAGGCGATGAAGCTGCTCAACGCAATCTTCGGGCATGTGCTGCCGTTCCCATAAGCCTTCGAGAATCTGCAATTGGCGTAATTACCGTAGTCAGAACTGTTCCCAAGGTTTATGAGCCTGATCTTGTGAGCACACTGTCTGTGCTTGCAAAAAAGATCGCTCTATGCCTCCACCACTGCATCTATTTCCCTGATTTTACCGATGAATGGTTACAAGCATTTTCTGAATATCAACTTGGAGATGGGTTTGAGCCTAAGAAACTGCCTGAAGCAAAACGCCTTGAAGGTTTGAAGGCCGGAGACGATATACAGTTGAACGACGTAACTGCTCTGCCTAAAGGAATGCAACCTGCTACCTTACAACTTGTTTGGAACTGTCTCCAAGGTTCAGAAAAACCTCTTACCTGTAATCAGGTTGCCGACATCACCGGTTTTTCCACTGTCACTGCAAGGCGATATCTCAATTACATGGCAGATGCGCGTATGATCAAACGAAAACTTCAATACGGAAACATAGGACGCCCTGGGTTTTTGTACTTGATCTGAAACATCGTGATTGTGCGAACACTGATGCCATGTTTTCCGCAACCAAACAACTGCTGAATATAGTGCAACTGCGAGTTACTCGGCAGCCTGCTTCGCGCGAGCACGTATTTACGGAGGATACTATCCTGATCCGCAATAGGGATTAAAACCGCCGAACCTTTCCTCGGCGAGCATAACACGGAACGGGGGTATCGCTCAGTTAATCACGCTTCCGGCAATCCCTGTGAGCTGAGAGAACGTCTTGCGAAAGAGCAGAAAACCCCCTTTGATGGTTTTACGAACGATGGTCTGACCTATCGTACATATCCCTCAGGCCGCACCTACAGCAGTAGTCATGAAGCCGAACCAGTAGGACTGTCGCCCGATGAGGCCATCATCCGGTGTACACAGCAGCTTTCAACTTTGTTCGAGGATGCGTATATAACTCACCCGGATTTTCAGGAAGGCGTGCGCGAAAAGTGGGACAACGACAAAGAGCAGTGGTTGACAAAGGAGGCCTATGAGAGCCAGATCGCCAACCGCCCCCAGGTAGTTATCCAATACAACCATATCCATGAAAATGGATTGAAGATCAGCGATAAGAACGAAGGTATACAAGTGGGTTTCGGCGAGCAGGCATTCAAACTGAATACAGGAGGGTTATCCCATATTTCCTTCTCCTGGCACACTTTTGATGCTCAGCCGAAACAGGTAATGCCCATGCCGCTCGATGAGGCGCTGGCGCTAGCCGATAAATGTCGTTGGTCTCCTACCTGGCTGCTCAGCGCTGAGTTAGTTTACAGCAATTTGACCAACGTGGAGACAGACAATCAGAAATATGACCTACATTGGCTGCTAACAACACCTTATGCAAGATACTACATCAATTGTGTTACAAGAGAGTGCTGGGCAGATTACAACTGGATTCAGATACCGGAAGGTGTTCTACTGCCTACAGCAGAACAGATGAACCAGCGCTATACCGCCACCCTCATTTTGGGTGAACAACAGTTAAGGTTCGATGACTTTGTTCATCTGCTCGGAGAAGACGCACAACCTGTTCCCGGTACGGAGCAGCACAAGCAACGTCATTACCAATCAGTTGGCCACACCTCTGAAATGCCCCGCAAGCTAAGAGAAAGGCTTCCAGAGGAGCGAAAAGGAAGATATCGCGGTTTTTCAAACGATGGATTGGATTATGGAACGGGCACCTCTATCAATGAGGGCGGACCGGAGCGTAAGGCCTCGCCGATAGGGCTATCCACAGATGAAGTAATCGCACTATGCACACAAGAACTCTTACCTATTTTTGAGAAAGGATATCTGTCTTACGCGGGTTTTCTGGAAGGCGTGCGCAAACAGTGGGATTACGAAAAGAACTGGTGGCAGACACAGGAAGCCTATGATAATTAAGTCGCCAACGAAACAAATGTCTTCATCCACTATGACCATATCTACAAAAACGGACTTAAGATCAGCGACCTGAACGAGGGTATAAAAGCCAGTCTGGATGCAGGTGGGCTATACTTCTTCTCCGCCTCCTGGCACGCTTTTGACGCGCAGCCGAAGCAAATACTGCCCATGCCACTGGACGAGGGGCTGGTGCTGGACGGTAAGTACTGCCAGCGTCCTGTCTGGCTGCTTAGCGCAGAGTTGGTGTACAGCAATGTGACCAACGTCGAAACAGCCGGAGAAAAATATGATCTGCACTGGCTAATAACAACTCCTCACGGGAGGTGGTACATCAACTGTGTAACGGGCGCGCGCTGGGCGGATCACAATGAGCCATTGGAGTAGAACTTGCAGCACAATTATTCTTTTGCTTCCAAAATACTTCGGAGATGTGTTTAGGGATGAAGTGTATGTTGTCTTTCGCCCGAATAACAAAGAACGGCATCGTCATGAGTGGGATCCCCTCGCCGGGAAATAGAGACGCCGTTCAAGTCACATTGATGTGACCACAATTCGAGGCTACATGGCTGCTTTTTCAAATCCGAGGAGGCAACCCCTCTTTAAGTCTTGAGTTCTTCCGCAGGTTGTAGTCTCTGGCCAAAAATGGTGCCCTTCTTTGGCCTTCATGCAGACTCTCCTCAGTCCATTCCCAGCATCCGAATCAGTTCCGCTTTCAACCGCCACAGCCTTCGCCTGACAGTACTGTCCGAAACACCCATTTGACTAGCTATTGTGGATACTGAAATACCCTTCAAATACCGAAGCCTGAAAAGATCCTGATCTTCCTGGCAAAGCTTATTAATAGCTGTATTGAGGTCGATTTCCCAGTCCACGGAACCAGGCCCCTTAACTCGAACGGTTGAAGACTCTGATAACGAGAGTTCCCTGCCCCGGGACTTTAGAACTCGAAAGGCCGCATTGCGAGCACATGTCGCAATCCACCCAGTGCGATTCCTTATTGGCGGACTGTTTGGCGATAAGGTCCGCAGCCACAACGAAACGAGTACGTCCTGAGCTACATCCTCGGCTTGCTGTATGGTTAACGACTTTTCGAGGGCTGCTTTCATGGCATGCGAATATAGATGCAAGTATTCGTCTTCGGTCAAAGGAGCATGATAGTACAAGAAGACACCCCCTGAACATCCGAATGTCCCCAATGCCTCGTACCTCATGCCGGCACAAATGAATCTGATTTCTAGTAGATAGACGTCCTGGATTACCACCGGGTTCCATCATCACCATAAAGAGCCAAGCGAATGGTTCTTTATATGACTATTCCTGGTCAAGTAAGCCGCAATCGCCTGTAATCAGCGCAAACCACTGTTTTGCGCGGCGTATTGCAGACTCGCCAGGATTTCCTCAGCTTGTTCGGCTTCTCGGTAAAGGCAAAGGTAAAATCAAATTGCTCTCTATTGCCGGCCATGTGCCAACAATTGATGGTACAAGTTTGGCGCGATGTACTCCGAATCTACCTTCGTCACTGCCACGACGTTGCCTCTGTCGACAAGACACAGATAACTCGCCTCTGAGACGGTCTGAGGATCCGCGATTACGCTAACAACGTACTTGCCATCATAGTATCCTAGTCTTGTCATCAGATAGCCGTGTGTTTTCTTGGTAGCAAAGTGTCGTGAGTTCCCTGAGAGTCAGGACCTCGAATACGCTTTCTGCCTCGCAGGTATCCGCGGAGATCCTTGATATCTGTGTGTTGCTTAACACATGAAACTCGCCGTGTATCGCCAGGACATTGGTTCCGATCGGAGGGAATGCCGGAGATAAAGTAGTGGGACAGTTTTTGACTTCCTGAATCCGGCTTACTCCGTCTGCGAGAGACACTTGGCAAATATACAGGTTAATCCGGTTCAACTCGAAAGAAAAGGCATTTAGCAGTATCGATACGGTCTGCGCGGCTTCGTCGACACAGAATCCCGAGAGTCCCAGCCGCTCTCCCCGAACACACTCTCCGTCAATCGACACGTTCGCTTCAACACGAAAACGATATTCTTGGTCTCTGACCTGCAGGACAAACGAGTTATCATCCTCTTTCAACAACGTGTAGTCTTCATAGAAGACTTGGCGGTTGCTCTTCCGTAAGTCTACAGATACTGGACCATTAGTTTCTAAGACTCTTGTTCTGTCGTCACTTAGGATAAACCAGTCATGTCCGTCCCACAAGGTGTACAGCAATGAGTGGGGATCTTCACTGTTCTCGAACAACGGTCTCCCTATGTCAACAATTTTGCTCTTCTCTGTATCCCACTTACATAGTCGGCATTCTCCCAGGTTACTGACTTTCATCAGGGGAATAAAGGCCCTAGGAGCACTCCTACACGCGCAGAGCATACTCAGCAGCACAATTGTCAAGACCCACATTTTCCACTTTTTCACGTTAGGCCCCTCCCAACAGGTTAATAATCGACATCGCGGCGAGTTGCTGTCACAGGACAGTTGTAATCTCGGTACACCATCACCCGTGAGTCGGTCGTACGAGAAACAAAACACATGGAACGTGCTTGATAGTTTTCGCCACGCCATTGAACGTTACGGTATTCCTGACAGGGTTTTCACCGACAACGGAAGCCAGTACA
>DUTL01000348.1 GCA_012842105.1 Candidatus Fermentithermobacillaceae bacterium
AAAAGAAAAAGATATCTTTGAAAGTACTCACAGAAATAGTAAGATCAGATACCTCAGGGTGCTTTTCAAGGATAGTAATGACTCTGTTGTAACTATGGTTTTGCTCCTTAGCCCAACAGTAAGGGCATCTACGGCCGGGCCGGTATAAACAACCACATGCAGGACATTGCTTAAAGCCCTTATTGGCTAAATATTTTTTTCGCTTTTCCATTGTAACAGCAAATCTTTGAAAAGTGAAAGAAAGTTCAGAATCCTGATCCGGGCTTACTAATGATTGGATTCTATCCATCTCAACCCGGCTTAGCACATTTTGACACATAAATTGCTTATATTCATGATTAGATGAACCGTAAATATCCCACGTAGAAAAACTGCTTGTTGTTCCCCAAAGGTGTTCGGAAAAGCGAATCTCTTTTAAGTAATTGCCGCCCAAATTCTTGTTTATCATTGAAATAATTTGGCGTCGCATAAGGGTAAGTTCTTGAGCCCACGTAGACGAAGAAGTAGCTACGTACAAAACATCGCCATCCAAACGACGAGGTTTGGCATTCCTGGCAATATCGCCAACTATCCTGCTCCACCTCCAAAAAACCTGAAACCGCGTGGCTTTCGTAAGGATCCCCATGTTATGAAGAGACTCTTTTATGATGTTACTTACCGGTTCAGGATGTGTCACTCACACCCACCCCTCTTTACGGATTTGCCTGTTTGGCAACAAATGTACGCCATTGTCTTTTACCTCAAACAGTGAAAACTTGGGCCCTGTGTCCTTCGGCAATTCCGTTGAGGTCATCAAAACCTGGTACCCAAAATCACATAATGAGAGTACTTTGGACCGCTTATCTGAATCAAGCTCTGAAAACACATCATCCAAAAGTATTATAGGCTTCGTCTTAAAACTTCTTTCCAGGCATCTGGCCTCAGCCATTTTAAGCGCCAGAACCATACTTCGTTGCTGCCCTTGTGACCCAAAATATCGAAAAGTCTTAAAGGCCTTATCGTTAAACGAAATTACCATTTCATCTCTGTGAGGCCCTATCAAAGTCATGCCTCTGGCTATCTCGTCTTCTTTAACTTGCTTGAGTTTGCTTCGAAATTTAAGCCTGATTGTTTCCAGGTCAGGCGGTATCGTGCCTACTGTAGGTTGATACGTTACCACGCAATCGTTTCCTGCTATAAACCGGTAAACAGACCTGGTAAAACCGGATAAATCTTCAATTAAGAGAAGGCGTTTGTACAAGAGCTCAGAACCTAGTTTCACCACAAGTTGATCAAGCGCTTCAAGCGTCCTCGCCCACGAACTGTCAAAACCCACTTTCTTTAAAATCATGTTTCGTCTTGAGACCGTGTCATTATACCTTGATAATACCCTGGCATAAACAGTATCCTGGCGAGACAGGATTGAGTCAATAAATTTGCGCCTAACCCCTGAGCTGCCCTTAACTATATCCAGATCGTCAGGGGAAAAGTAAACGCAAGGAAACAGAGTTAAAATATCCTGCCTTCGCGCATGCCTGTCATTAATCTGAAGTTTTCGCCTTACAGAAGGGATTGCAATAGTGTCAAATAACAGTGCAGTTACTACAGTGA
>DUTL01000211.1 GCA_012842105.1 Candidatus Fermentithermobacillaceae bacterium
ACCCGCGGCTTTTCGGATGCGAACCGAACGCTCTCCCTCTGAGCCACACGCCCACCTCACTTAAAAAGCATGTAAAACAATTCTACTTTAGCCAGGGTCAAGAGTCAAGAAAGGGCATTTCATGCGAGGATCTGTTCAATTATGTTGACAGCTTCTTCCCTGTCCCAATCACTTGCGAGGATAAGCTCTGAAAGAAGGATTTCTTTGGCACTCTCCAGCATCTTCCGTTCGCCTGTGGACAACCCCTTTTCTCTGTTTCTGGCTGCAAGATTTCTCACTACGCCTGCTACTTCGAATATATCGCCGCTTTTTATCTTTTCGAGGTTATTACGGTAGCGCCTGTTCCAATTGGATGACATAGGCGTGGAATCTTGCCTTAACACATCCAGAACCTCATCAATCTGTGATGTGCCTATCACATCTCTGAGCCCTATTTCTTGGGTGTTATCAACTGGGATCATAACCTTCATATCGCTAATGGGAAGCTGCAGTACATAGTATCTATGAGTCTTACCGAGGATCTCTTTTTGTTCGATTCCCTCTATGGTCCCAGCGCCATGCATTGGATATACCACTCGGTCTCCAACTCTAAACATCATTATACCTCCCAATACACCTTACACGACAGAATTATACCATTAACTGGGGCTTAGGTCAAACTGAATAAACTGGGTTTATGAGCCGGCACCGGGCGTGCCCTTTGCATAGAAATCCGCAGTTAACTTGGTTTCCGGTTAGTGTTTGACATATAATAATGTCAGCTACGAGTTTTTCAAAGGAGGTGCAGGAACTTGGAAAAAGCAGGGCGGTATTTTGCCATTTTCGGTGCCCTTGTGGGTGGGATATCCGGTTTTTACCTGATGATCCCCCTTGCTGTATTCTTCAAGCGAGAGTTCAGCCTTTTTGAGTCAGGGGGAATGATCTTGCTCATGGCCGGTGTGGTTTCGGTGATCTTCTTTTTTGCAGGCCCCCCTATAGCGATACTGGTAAAGAAGGGCGTGAAGTGGCTGGAGAACCGCATGGTGAAAATGGCGCTTCAGGACATTCTGGTTGGGGCGGGCGGACTTATAATTGGCCTTATAATATCTAACTTAATTACCCCATCGTTATCCAGAATACCTATCGTTGGCAGTGTTCTCCCTTCTGTTGCTATGGTTTTGCTGGGCTATATCGGCATTGTGGTTGCAAGAAGCAAGAAAGACGATATATTTGCCATAAGCCCTCGCAGGTTTCGCAGTATGGCCAGAACGCTATCAGGCGCAAAGAAGAATAACCCTGCGGCTGAGGGAGGGTTTTCTACCGGCAAGATCCTTGATACAAGCACTATCATTGACGGGCGAATAGCCGATGTATGCAGGACCGGCTTTATGGAGGGGCCCGTAATTATCCCTAACTTTGTGTTAGACGAACTCAGGCGCATTGCTGATTCGTCAGATAATATGAAGCGAAACAAGGGAAGGCGGGGGCTGGATATTCTCAATGAAATGCAAAAGGAAGCCCCGGTTGAGATATTGATGCAGGATTGGGAAGAGGATCTTGACCTTGACGTAGATCTCCGGCTTCTGAAGATGGCCAAAGCTACAGGCGCGCTGATCATTACAACTGACTTTAACCTGGCCAAGATTGCGGAATTCCAGGAAGTGGGAGTCCTTAATATCAACCAATTGGCGAATGCGCTAAAGCCTATTGTATCTGCAGGCGAGGAACTTGTTATCCACATAATAAAAGAAGGCAAAGAACCTGGACAAGGTATAGGCTACTTAGAAGATGGGACTATGGTGGTTGTGGAGCAAGCAAAGAGATTTGTGGGTGAGAATATTTCAATAATGGTCACTAATTGCCACACAACGCCTGCAGGGCGGATGATATTTGCCAAGCCGAAAGTAACCGACCGGGCGGATGAATATGATTGAGGATTTGTGGGCGGTGATCCCTGCTGCCGGGCTCGGTGTGCGAGCCGGCAGCGTCAAGCCCAAACAGTTCGTGATGATTCGCGGGAAAACCATGCTGGAATGGACAGCGCGTAAGGTTATGTCTATGCCCGAGGTCGGCGGTGTTGTGATTGCACTTCCGCCTGGATATGAAGGGCATGAATCAGTAAAGCGGATGGTTGCATCTTTGACTCAGGATCACCCAAAGGACCTAATTACAGTAACGGGCGGTGTAACGCGTCAAGAGTCAGTGCGTTTGGCACTGGGAGAAATCCCGCCGCGAGTATCCTGGGTCATGGTTCATGATGCCTCACGCCCGTTTGTGTCTGAAGGATTGACAAGGCGTGTATTTGAAGCGGCAAGAGAGTATTCGGCAGCCATATGCGGAATTTACATCACAGACACAGTGAAAGCTGTAGTGCCATCGCGGCAGCAAAGCCTGTATTTTTCACATAGCACTTTATCCCGGGATGGTATTGTTACTGTGCAGACTCCTCAGGTTTTTAGGTTGGGGCTGTTAAGGCAGTGCCACGAAATAGCAGGGCGGGACGGGTTTGCAGGAACAGATGACAGCCAACTAGTGGAACGCCTTGGCCACAAAGTTGCCATAGTTACGGGTGAGCGTACGAATTTCAAAGTCACATTCCCTGAAGATTTCAAACTGGCCTCTGTGTTGCTTGAGACAGAGGGTGCCGGTAACGTTGAATCAATTGAGACGTCAACGCTATGTGGGTTTAAGGGCGGCCTGGATTCCCGAGTGGACCGGGTCAAAAAGCCACGCAGGTTAAGGCGGCGATACACAACGGCCATTCCGGTGATGGGCTTCGGGTTTGACGTACACCCTTTGGTTCCCGGCCGCAGGTGTGTGTTGGGAGGCGTGGAGATTCCGTCACAAAAGGGTCTTTCCGGCCATTCAGACGCAGATGTATTATGTCACGCTGTTGCAGATGCCGTGCTAGGAGCCCTGAGCATGGGTGACATAGGTAAGTGGTTTCCACCTGGAGATCCTGAGTTTCAGGATGCAAAGAGCCTTGATCTTTTAGCGGAGATTTGGTCGGCTGCCGGGAGAATGTCAGAAGTTGTTCACCTAGATTGTACTCTGGTTGCTGAGATACCGAGGTTGTCTCCACATATGGAATGTATGAGGCACAATATTTCACAAGTTTTCTCAATCTCAATTGACAAAGTTTCCATAAAGGCTACCTCCCCTGAGAAGTTGGGCAGCCTTGGCGAAGAGCAGGGAATAGCTGCTTTTTGCGCCGTAACTCTAATAAAGAAGGGCAGGGTTTAGGCATGGCACTTACGGTTTACAATACCCTTTCAAGGAAATATGAGGAGTTTATTCCTCTTGATGAGGGGAAGGTGAGCATATATGTCTGTGGCATCACACCGTATGATCACAGCCACATAGGCCACGCCCGGCCCGCGGTGTTTTGGGATGTGGTGAGGCGATACCTGTCTTATAAAGGGTACAATGTGACTTTGGTGACCAATTTTACTGACATCGATGACAAACTCATCAACAGAAGCAAGCAAACGGGCATTCCGATTATGGAGATTGCTGATAAATATGCCCAAGAGTATCTGGAGTCAATGGATAAACTGGGGGTTCAACGGGCTGACGCCTACCCCAAGGCCAGCCAGGTAATACCTGAGATTATAGACACTGTTGAGGCGCTTATTAAAAAAGGTTTTGCGTACGAGTCTTCCGGCGACGTCTATTTCAGGGCAGGGAGTTTTGCCGGTTATGGGAAACTTTCGGGCCGGAAAACCGAGGACTTGATGCCCGGGGCAAGGGTTCAGGTCTCAGAGTTGAAAGAGTCGCCTTTAGACTGGGCTCTGTGGAAGACATCTCCGGAAGACGAACCGGGGTGGCCGAGCCCATGGGGGAGAGGCCGTCCGGGTTGGCATATTGAATGCTCAGTTATGGTTCACAAGTACCTGGGGCCAAGCATTGATCTACATGGGGGCGGCACTGAACTGGTTTTCCCGCATCACGAAAATGAAGTAGCTCAGGCAGAGGCGTTTTCCGGTGTTGAACCTTATGTCAAGTACTGGATCCACAGTGAGATGCTTAACTTAGAAGGGGAGAAGATGTCTAAGTCAATTGGCAATGTCATTTCCCTCAGCGAGATCATCAAGAATCACGATCCTATGGCTGTTAGGCTGTACCTTCTGTCTGCTCATAGGCGTAAGATTCTGGAGTTTTCCGAGGAACTTCTCAGTTCGGCGGAAAAAGGCTGGGAACGAATACGAACAGGCTATCTAAATGCCGTGGAATTTCTAACAAACCCCTCGCCTCAGGGGTTGCACGATGCATCCAAACTGGCCGGAATTACCCAAAAATGCCGCCGAACATTCTTCGAGTCAATGGACAACGATTTTGGCACTCCAATGGCTTTGGCTGCAATATTCGATTTGATAAGCGCAATTAACACCCAGGTTGTACCCAGGGAAGAGGCCACGTCTGATTGCAATGCCAGGCAGAAGGTTTCTGAAGCTTACGGGCTCCTTGTTCAGTGCCTTGGAATTCTCGGGCTGGCCCCTCAGATTTGCCGGCCTGGCGTGTCGGAAGGGCACGATATTAGCCGGGGCCTGGTTGACATCTTGGTAAATATGCGAAATGCAGCTCGCAAACAGAAGGATTACAGAACCGCAGACTACATTCGAAACCAGATGGCCCATCTTGGAATAGTGCTTGAAGATACACCTTCAGGAACAAAGGTTCGGATGTAGCATAGTTGCCGTTGCCCGGCCCTGTATATGCTCCGGGCATAAGGAATAATGCATCATGGTTAGAGGGGACGATATATCTATGGGTAACCAACCTGAGATGAATCCGCATTCTCAAATAAGAGTAAAGGTCTTACATTACCCGTTCATGGGGGCCGGCATTGATACAGAAAGATTGATCTTGCTGGGCCGTCTGTGTTACTCACCCATGGGCACAGATAAGCTCGAATCACTCTTGACCGGGGACAAGCCATCTAAAGAAGAGACCGGGCGATTTGTACGGAATCTGATCAAATCAGGCCACCTCGGGGTTCTGGAACACTGGTACACTACTTTTGCCGTTGAAGGGTACTCCCGGATATCCAGCCAGCAAAATGACAGGCATCGCCTGATGAAAGTGTTCAAAGATTCAGGGGTGATGTATTTCAATGAACCGGTACAAGCGTCTGCTGATGTCTCTCAACTGCAGCAGTCCCAAAGATACGTAAAGGAAGACAACTTCAGGTATGTAACTCCGCCTAGTTTTTCTGATCATCCCGGGTTTTTGCGCCGCTTTGAGAAACTGCAGGAAGAAGTCATGGATATCCAAAAGGAAGGTTTATCTCTCGGGCTTCCTGCAGAAGACGTCAGGTTTGCGTTAACAAATGCTACTGAGACAAGATTTGTGATTACCACAAACGCAAGGCATCTCAGACACATGTTTAACCTCAGATGTTGCCAGAGGGCGCAGTGGGAGATTCGCCATATGTTTGCCCTATTACTCAATGAATACAAGACGATCGCCCCAAATATCTTCTATGGTGCAGGGCCGTCTTGCGTTGACCTGGGCTACTGCCCCGAAGGCAAGATGTCATGCGGTAGAGCACCTACCCTAGAGGAACTGCATGAAGCTTACAAGGCCGGCAAGAAGCAGAGTTGATAGGGGCAGGCTATTTATGGCTAAAAGGTACCTGGCGCAGTAATTGTCCGGGATAACCGAAACTAAGCACAATAAAGCAGGTGCAGAGAGACAATTGATGAAGGGTTCGAGGAAGATTCACATTTATGGAAAACAGCCTGTAAACGAAGCTGTTGAAAGCGGCTGGCCGGTTTTTGAAATTATGGTGCGTGGCCGGGTTGACGATCAGTTCATAAAGTCTATTCTGGAAAAAGCCCGTCTTCGGGGCATCGGAATATCTGTAATGGAGCCAGGGGATTTTGACTCCAGGTACGCAAAAGCATCTCAAGGAGTAGCCGCCAGAGTAGGAGAGGTGCCCTTTAAGGAACTCGGCCAATTGCTGGAGGAGGTTCCCCGGCACCAGGATCCCTTGTTTGTTGCCCTTGACGGTATCCAGGATCCCCAAAACTTGGGTTCAATTTGCAGGACTTCTCATGCAATGGGAGTTCACGGCCTTATTGTTCCCCGCAGACGAATTGCGCCTTTTGGAGAAGGCGCCTTCAAAGCTTCATCGGGAGCTGTCTTCTATCAAACTATCAGTGAGGTTCCGAACATACACCATTTTGTGCAATGGTGCAAAAGGAATGGTGTATGGGTGTACGGACTAGATGCAGCAGCGCAGAAAAGCTTATGGGAGATGGACCTCACCGGCCCTATTGCCCTGGTCGTGGGCAGTGAAGGGCACGGGCTCTCGCGCTTGGTGCGAGAACGATGTGATTTTTTGGCCGGAATACCTATGTTCGGCAATATAGACAGCCTGAATGCAGGCGTTGCATGTGCCATGGCTCTTTACGAAGTGCAGAGACAAAGGAATTTTCATCAGCGATTGGATATGTAAACCGGGTATGTGTTGATTTTTTGCAGACAAGACACGTATAATAGGTTTGTCCAGGCACCACAAATCCAATCGGGAGAGGCTACAGGATATTGGTTAAGAACACCGGGGGAGGGGTGCTGTTTGGCTATTGACCCTCAGAATCACTTCTATTCAGCATTTGACGACATGCAAGATGAAGAAATTGTTAGTGTAGCAAGAACAGGCTCTACAGAGGCACAGGAATACCTCATTAATAAATACAAAAGTTTTGTAAGGGCGAAGGCCAGATCTTATTTCCTCATAGGAGCAGACCGCGAAGATATAATACAAGAAGGAATGATAGGGCTTTACAAAGCAATAAGGGATTTTAGAGCTGAAAGGTTGGCTTCATTCAAAGCGTTCGCGGAACTGTGCATAACAAGGCAGATAATTACCGCTATCAAAACTGCTACCAGACAGAAACATATTCCGCTTAATTCATATGTCTCACTTAACAGGCCTATCTATGACGAGGATTCGGACAGGACCCTTTTGGATATTATGCCGGGAAACCAGGTGCTTGATCCTGAGGAAGTAGTGATTAGTACTGAAGAGATCGGAAACATGGAAGAGAAAATCACCGAAATCCTAAGTGACCTTGAATGGCAGGTACTCAATTCGTATCTGGACGGCAAGTCTTACCTCGAAATTGCTGATGAACTCCAAAGGCATGTAAAATCAATCGATAATGCGCTTCAGAGAGTAAAGAGAAAACTCGAACGCTATCTGGATTCCAAAGATGCCGGAAACGACAGTGAATATGTATCTTTGAGGCAGCAATAAGCACTGATTCAGGATAAAACGCGCACAGAGCAGCTTGATATTGACATTGGTGCTTTCAGCAGATAGTATAGGATTTGCTGTTTTATATGGTGCCAGCGTAGCTCAGTTGGCAGAGCAACTGATTTGTAA
>DUTL01000212.1 GCA_012842105.1 Candidatus Fermentithermobacillaceae bacterium
CGAAAACTCAGGTTATCCGGCTTAAGTGGTACGCTCTGTGTACCAATGGCCCTAATTTTCAATGGGAGAAGCCGGCGCAAAACCCAAGTAGCATGTTTCCGCATTTCTGTTTCCCAATTTGGCGTTATGTTTCTGTATTGCTGTGGCCCTCCAATACATAGACCGCTTCCCGATCGGCCCGGTTTCCCAATTCTTCATAGATTCCTGCAATACTTCACAACATAAACCCGAGGTGGAAACTATGATGGGATTTGTCACGGGAACCATGAAAAAGAGTATTGCGTATATCATTCTTGCATCAGCCATTGTCTCCCTTGCATACATAGCCAGCCCTGGCTTCAGGCTGAAGGGGCAGATTACTCCGCCCATGCTTGCAGGAGGCCTCGAAAAAGATAACAGGTTATTGGGAGAAGCAGACTTGGAGCGCCTGTATCCTGACATAGTGCTCAGGCAGAGAAAAGGAAACGAGAAAGTAATAGCACTCACTTTCGATGACGGCCCTGACAACGTGTATACGCCTGCAGTGCTCGATGTTCTCAAAGCCAAGCAGGTGCGGGCAACTTTCTTCCTAATTGGAAACCGTATAGAAGAATACGCCGAAAGCACACGCAGAATAATCGAAGAAGGGCACCTAATAGGCAATCATACCTATTCCCACCCTAATACAGGTAAACCCCTTGGCCAGCAACTTCGAGCCGAACTTGAACGAACAGAGGCGGCTCTTGAGACTTTCAATGTCAACCCGTCGTACCTTTTCCGGCCTCCTTACGGGGCTCTTTCAGCACCTGCAGCCCTTGAAGTGGCAAATATGGGATACCGCCTCGCTCTATGGTCAGTAGATTCACTGGATTGGAGAGGGCTCACGAAAGAAGAAGTGGTAAGTAACATAATGAGCCAGGTGGGGCCCGGCCGGGTTATCCTCCAACATAGTTCAGGCGGCCCAGGGGAAGATTTATCGGGCTCAGTGCTTGCCTTGTCCGAAGTAGTAGACACCCTTAAACAGCAAGGATATACCTTTCTGACTATGGATGAGATGTTTCCGGCATCATGCGAACAGAAATAACAACACCCCTATAGTATCAGTTTCACCCCAGGTGTTGGCTATACTGCACTGTCTGCGGCAAGAAAGTGGCGTTTTGGACCCCGGGCCTGGGTATGGAGGTTTGGCTATGGAGGCCTTGTGCGAAATTACGGGAAATGACCGGCTTGTTCCATTACCTATTCAATGTGCTAAGGCAGTATAGAGGTTTTGTGCAAGATTACAGGAGGAAATGGCCTTTCCGGAATCGAAATAATGGTACTTGATCGGTTTCGGTGATCAAGGTACCGGTGATTAGGTGCCGGTGCCGGCATGTGGCAATCAGGCCCTACGGAACCGGATGGGCCGTCGAACCGGTGCCCGCCAGACTTGATCCAATCAAAGGAGTGGTCAAATGTCTTCGAACAATCAACCAAAAGTACTGTACCTACCCGATCTTACCTGGCCTGAGGTAAAGGCTGCATTGCCTGATATCAAAGTTGCGATTATTCCGGTTGGGTCCTCTGAGCAACACGGGCCTCATGGCAAATTTCAGACCGACTATGCCGCTGCGCGAGAGTTCTCTATACGGCTGGGCAAGGCGCTTTACCCTAACGCCCTGGTTACCACACCTGTAGCAATAGGGATCTCAGAACACCACATACATTTCCCGGGGACCCTCTCACTCAGGGCTTCTACCTTAATTGACGTTCTAATGGACATTGCCGCATCACTGGAAAAACACGGTATTAAGAAGTTTTTCTTCGTAAACGGCCACGGCGGCAATGAGCCGGCACTTACAATAGCTACTAACCGCATAAAACACGAAATGGGATGTAACGCCGCCTGGGGTACGCTTCCCTGGGACCTCATTGGCGACCTGTCAAAAGGTTTCGTGAAATCGCCTATGACAGGGCACTCATGTGAACGGGAGATAAGCATTATGCTCTACCTCTGGCCGGACGGTGTTAAGAAAGATGCGCTTACTCCGGGTAAGATACGTAAGCAAGCATTGGAAACTTTAGGCAGGAAACTGGGGGTTCGCGAGGCTAGTTTCTTTGATGAAGTCACTGAAAACGGAGCCCTTGGCGACGCAACCAAGGCAAGCGTTGAATGGGGCAAGAAAGCGGTTGAAGCCGGGTTAGAGCGGATATTGCCATATATGAAAGAGTTCATGGAGCGTTGAATTGAGGGCTGGCAACCTTGTTCGGAACCTCGTTTGATGAATATGGATGTATATGAAGACACGATGTGCCTGTCTGCAGGCAGGCACAACCCACTCTCGATTCAAGAAGGGAGATGTAACATGCAAAAGGGTTTCATCGCATTTTTCGGTTCACAAGACCTCGAGACAACCCACAAATTCTACACTGGCTTCCTGGGCTTGACTCTCGCCATTGACCAGGGGGCATGCAGAATTTATAGAGTTCCTGGGGGAGGGTTTATTGGTTTTTGTGAGCACCTGGAGGTATCTTGCGCCGGGCGTGCGCCTATCTTGACGTTCGTAACAAACGAAGTGGACAGGGTTTACGAAAAATCCAGACACTTAGGTGTAAAGGTTCTCTCAGAACCTAAGGTAAACGACAAATTTGGGATATACCATTTCTTTGCCGAAGACCCTCAAGGTTATACTGTAGAGGTGCAATGTTTCAAAAGGCCCGAAGACGCTCAGCACTTTCAGTCCTAGCTCAAGCCGGTGGTTTGGCGTTCGTGCTACCCCATCATACATGCTAAGCCGCCATACAGCAGTGCTCATTGAAACTCCTAGTAGCCCCCGCTTTGATTCTGTTTCAATGGACAGTGATACTACCACTCTATACTGCTTTTGGCGGTTTCAAAGTCCCGAACATGGCTGATTGGATCGCCTGTGAAGCCAATCAATCTCCTCCAAACCATCAAAACCCGTTGAGTGGCTCGACTGCAGAGCCACTCCGGTGGGTTTACAGCCTTCCCGCGTACTGAGCGGCTCAACTGCAAAGCCACTCCGGCGGGTTTGAACGCTTCCCGCGTACTGAGCGGCTCGACTGCAGAGCCACTCCGGCGGGTTAGCAGGCTTCCTGCGTACTGAGTGGCTCGACTGCAGAGCCACTCCGGTGGGTTAACGGGCTTCCCGCGTACTGAGCGGCTCGGGTTTCTGAATGTCTGATGCGAGCCATCCGTTCCTTGGTACACCTCCCGATACAGTAGCGTTTTCTGCGTCAGGTTACAGAGTGATGCCATCATTGCCCTGTGACACTCCGGATAGACACGCCACGCCTGACGCCGCGGTCATAAGCCAAAGGAAACCGGCCCGAATTGGCTTAGGTGCCCCAACCTTATATTGACAAAGGTCTGATCATCTACTTTAATGAGAGTGCAATCCGAAGCACATACAACACAAGGTAAAAACATGGTCTAGCCCGGGCAAGTTTCGACGATTTGTCCGAAGTTAGCGTCAAGTACAACGAATATGCTGTCGGCTTTAACGCCTGGATAGGTTTCCTGGATTTGCTGATAGTCGCAATCCATATTCAGCGAGTACCTGCGCCGGCACAATTTGTTCAAATAGGCTTCTCGGATCTACTCAATCTACGGAAAGGGGAGTTCCTGTGGTTTATCAAGATGACAAAACGAAAACAGCCGGCCCCACCGGCGAAAACTGCTCCAATGATTCTAAGAGCAACCAAACGCCAAACAATCCTTCACCGAACGGACCTGATAGCCGGTCAAAAAGCAATTCGCCAACGGCTGATGTAGATAGAGGGCAAGAAGGCAATCTTGAAGGCATTGAGGAAATAGAGAACCGGATAGCCTCTGCATCAGCCCGGGCTGAACTCCGAAAACATCTTGAAATGAAGTTACAGCAAACCCGGCAAACGCTGCAATCTGAAAGAAACCGGCTTGCTGAAGCCCGAGCAACGCTAATGAGAGAAGAAAAAGATGTCAAACAGCTTGAATCCTTGACTCTCGCGAGCATCCTCTACAGCCTGGCAGGACGGAAAGACGAGAAACTAGACAAGGAGCAGCAAGAGTTCTTGGCGGCAAAGCTAATATATGATAACGCTGCTTCCGCTGTCTCTGCTCTGGAAGCCGACCTTGAGGCCCTGGCCAGGGAACTTAAGCAACTGGGCGATCCCCAAGAAAACCTTGCCAGGGCACTGCACGCCAAAGAGCAGTTCCTGCTCTCGACAGACGACCCAAAGGCCGAAAAACTCATTAACCTACAGCAATCACGCGGCCG
>DUTL01000213.1 GCA_012842105.1 Candidatus Fermentithermobacillaceae bacterium
AACATTTATGGCCTGGCCTGATGTGATCAAATGCAATCTCCTGGGCCTCCATCATCAAACGAAAATACCGCTTTTTTTCATCGTCGGGCTCGCCAACAAACATGGTACGCTCAAGTTCGGCCACATACCCAAACACATTGGCAACCCCTCCTGTTACCAAGACATCGCCTGGTTTGAGCACTGCGTTTATCGACATAGCGTGGGGCAACGCAGAATTCGGGCCGATCTGACCTCTGAACCCCGCGCTTGCTCCCGACCAGCCCAGCGACGTAGGGTCATATAGAGGCCCAAGAGTATTAATCATAGCCAAAGTGGCATCAAGGGATGCTCTTGCAGATATCTCATTTTCAGTTGCCCCAGGCTTGGAATAGTCCTGCAAGAACCTATGGGCCAGATTTCCCCATTTGCTGCTTTCTTTTATCAGCGCAATCTCTTCGCCGGATTTTATCTTTCTCATGTCTTCAACCAGGTCTGAGTCTACAACTATGTCTGCCAAAGGCAAAACCTCTGCAAGCCTGGGCCCTTTGTACCCCCACGACGAACCATACCCTGCCGCGTCAGTGCCAAGCTTTCCGGAACTGAATCCCTCTTCGTCCAAGAGCTTCCCTAACAGGTTAAGCGGATGAACCTTGCCTGGATAGTCAGGGTAACACTTAACGTCGTCAATACCGGGGCACTCACCGGCATGCTCCAATTCCAGCCTGGGCCCGAATAGAGTCTTCTTTCCGCCTTTGGTGACAATCATGCATACCGGCCTTTCCGTTGCAATGAATGCAAAGCCGGAAAGGTAGAATATGCTGACCGGACTCCAGAAAACAAACCCATCCATATCCCGTTCCTTCATGCTGTCGAGCACAACATCAGTCCGCCTCTTGAACTCTTGAGGTGAAATACGTAGCTTATTCATCTTCCCTCGTTTCTCCCTTCTGCGTTCATGTATTTGCCTGATAACCGCAGTGCAGTCTTGACTATCCCCGGCTAAATCAGCTTTTTCCGGGCACTCTGCAGAAATTCGAATCTCCCATTGCTGTATGGGAGTTCCGGGTCATTTATACCAGGTGACACGCTACAAAGTGGCCTTCATGGGGCTCGCGCATATCAGGAATTTCCTCTTTGCACACTTCCCTCGCCAAAGGACATCTGCCATGAAACGTGCACCCGGAAGGAGGCGAGGCAGGGCTGGGCAAGTCACCCTCAAGCGTTATCCTCTCTCTCCTGACCTGCGGATTTGGAATAGGTACAGCCGAGAGCAAAGCTCTTGTATATGGATGAAGTGGATCGCCATACAGATCCGGCTCACTGGCCAGCTCAACAATCCTTCCGAGATACATAACCCCCACACGATCAGAAATATGCCTCACAACTGAAAGGTCATGCGACACAAACAGATATGTCAACCTATACTCCTGCTGAAGCTTCTTCAAGAGGTTCAGAATCTGAGATTGAATAGACACATCAAGTGCTGATACAGGTTCATCACACACGATGAACTTCGGGTTCACTGTAAGAGCACGGGCAATACCAATTCTCTGGCGCTGCCCTCCGGAAAACTCATGAGGATACCGGCGTATGTGAGATGGTTTCAGGCCCACCTGGGTCAATAGCTCGACCACTCGCTTGTCTCTGTGTTCAGGAGTTCCGATACGGTGAGCCTCCAAAGGTTCAGAGAGCATTGCCCCAATTGTCATCCTTGGATTAAGAGATGAATACGGGTCCTGGAAAATAATCTGCATATCCGTGCGCACCGTTCTGAGTTCCTCTTTGTCCAGAGTAGACAGATCTCTTCCTTCAAAATATACTGCGCCCTCAGTAGGTTCGAGTAACCTCAGCAAAAGGCGGGCAACTGTTGTCTTGCCACAGCCACTCTCGCCCACCAATCCCAGAGTTTCACCTTCCCGGATACCAAATGTAATGCCGTCAACCGCCTTTACATAACCTGTAATCGCCCCGAATGCTCCGGATGTCATAGGAAAGTACTTCTTAAGGTTCTCTGCTCTGACAATGTATTCGTCTGCTTTCTTGCCGGCAAGCCCACCGGCTGGCTTTGGACTCATGGCCTATCCTCCTCTGTTCCCAGCGGATACCAGCAGCGAAGATATCGTTGCCCACCCACGGAAGCAAGAATGGGAGCCTCTTCCTTGCACCGGGCAGACGCGCGCAGGCACCTGGGACTGAATCTGCAACCTTTCGGGTAAAACATGGGGCTCGGAACCACACCCTCGATGACATTAAGAACAGGTTGCTTATGATCTATGGATGGAATGGACTTCAAGAGGCCGCCGGTATATGGATGCAAAGGGGCACTGAACAGATCCCCGACAGGGGCTTCCTCCACTATTTGCCCTGCATACATCACTACTACACGTTCAGCCATTTCAGCGACGACTCCTAAATCGTGGGTGATAATAAGAATCGCCATTCCAAGTCTGCGTTTGAGCCCTCTCATAAGATCCAGGATTTGCGCTTGAATTGTGACATCAAGAGCTGTTGTGGGCTCATCGGCAATAAGCAGTTGCGGTTCGCATGCCAGAGCCATAGCAATCATAACGCGCTGCCGCATACCTCCCGACATCTGGTGAGGGTACTCACCAAACCTTTGCTCAGGAAGGGGGATTCCCACAAATCGCAGTAGTTCTATAACGTTTGCTTTACGTTCGCCCTCTGGTATTCCTTTGTGAATATCCAGGGATTCACCTATTTGCTCTCCCACTGTCATGACAGGATTCAGACTTGTCATAGGCTCCTGGAATATCATGGCTATGCGGTTACCTCTAATCTGACACATCTCTTCCTCTGAGAGAGAAAACAGGTCAATGCCATCAAATAGCACACGCCCTGCATAAACCTCCCCGGGCGGGCAATCAATCAGCCTCATGACCGACAATGCCGTCACGCTTTTTCCGCTGCCGCTTTCACCGACAAGCGCCACTGTCTCACCGCGGTTCACGTGAATAGAGACCCCATCTATAGCAGGTACTATCCCGTCCTCAGTATTGAAAGTCGTATGCAAATCGCTCACATCAAGCAGTTTATCACTCACAGCACCTACCCCCTATCTCTTTAGCCTTGGGTCAACAGCATCACGCAAGCCGTCGCCTATGAAGTTCAGCGCCAGCACTGTTATGGAAATGAGAAGGCCGGGGAAAATAGCCATCCAAGGCGCTGACAACAGATAAGTCTGAGCCACCCTGAGCATACTCCCCCAACTGGCAGTTGGCTCTTGAACGCCCATTCCAAGATAACTTAGAGAAGACTCAGTCAGGATAGCCCCGGCTACGCCCATGGTCGCCGAAACCACCACAGGCGCCAAAGCATTTGGCAACAGGTGCCTGAATATTATGCGGCGATCGCTTAAGCCAAGTGCCCGGGCAGCCTCAATAAACTCCTGCTCGCGAAGGCTTAGAAACTGGCCTCGGACAAGACGGGCTGTTCCCATCCACCCGAAAATACCAATGACCACCATTACA
>DUTL01000014.1 GCA_012842105.1 Candidatus Fermentithermobacillaceae bacterium
CAAGAGAACATAGACATGGTTCTGGGCCACCTGGGCTAAAAGCCTGCAGGCATGAGCCTCCCACAACGGCTTAAGCTTATTCTATGGTGAAATTCCCTCGCACCATCACTATTACCTGAGACGTGGCCTTAATCCCTCTTCCGTCATCTCTGGGGACCAGCAAGAGGTGGTTGGCTGGAACCTCATCCCCATTTCTGAGATCAACGCCCTGGGTTGAATCGCAGAGGCCCCCCAGCTCTGTATCTACTACAGTAGCTTTCCCGGATCTCAGAATAATCTGTGTTCCTGAATAGCCTTTCAGGATATCCCCAGGGGCCAGCTCAATCACAGACATCTTCAACTTAGCGTCAACATATGCACGGGTGACCAGCGGGTCATCTTCGCTCCCCGGCAAAGGCATGCCTGAAGAAGCAAGCCCCTTGCCGAACCATCCAAGCACGGCCCCTGCCGCTACCAATAATACTGCATAAACCCACGGTTTCTTTGCCATTTCGGGCTCCCCTTCCCTTAGTCTATGCTTCCTGGGCGTACTGCCTTAGTTTAGCGTATATGAAATCGTCAATGTCGCCGTCCATAACCCTGTCCACATTGCCGGATTCAACCCCAGTACGGTGGTCTTTCACCAATGTGTACGGCTGGAACACGTATGATCTTATTTGGCTGCCCCATGCAATTTCCTTGTGAGGCCCCCTGAGAGTTTCAATCTTCTTCAGCCTTTCTTCTTCCTTCAATACCAGGAGTTTGGCTTTTAGCACCCTCATAGCCACAATCTTGTTGGAATGCTGAGACCGTTCGTTTTGACAGCTTACAACCACGCCCGTAGGAATATGGGTTATCCTTACCGCCGAATCAGTCTTGTTTACATGCTGCCCCCCGGCTCCTGAAGCTCTAAAGGTATCAATTTTCAGATCATCAGGGCTTATCTCGACCTCGGTATCTTCCTGGATTTCCGGCAACACGTCAACTGATGCAAAGGATGTATGGCGGCGCTGGTTTGAGTCAAAAGGGGAAATCCTTACGAGCCTGTGAACTCCTTTCTCAGTACGCAGGAAACCGTAGGCATAGTCTCCCCTTACTGAAAAATTCACGCTCTTGAGGCCGGCCTCTTCGCCTGGAAGTATGTCAAGGGTTTCCAGTTCAAACCCCTTACGCTCAACCCAGCGAGAGTACATCCGGTAAAGAATTCCCACCCAGTCCATTGCCTCTGTGCCACCTGCACCTGCATGCAGCGTTACAATTGCATCCCTGGAATCGTATGTTCCCGAAAGAAGCGTCTCAAGTTCAAGGCCGCGAACTTTGAGGGCGGTTTCCCTTGCAGACCCGGTGAGATCATCCAAAAGCCCCATGTCGCCTTCTTCTTCTGCCAGCAGTGCAATTTCAATGCTATCGCCAATAGAAACTTCAAGTTCTCTGTACCGGCGAACTTTGCTCTCAATGCGGCTGATCCGCCTTCCAACTGTTCCGGCTTTTTGTGGATCCTCCCATATTGACGGGTCCTCCATCTGCTTCCTTAGGCCTGAAAGTTGCTGCTCGAGCCCTGAAAAGTCAAAGAGACCTCCCGATATTGCTTAATCTTTCCCGTAGTGCCTCAAACTCGCTGATAACTTCTTCATACATGAAAATTCCCCCTGTAAGATTGATCCACATCTAAATAGCATTTAGACATGGTATTCCAACACGTTACGCAAGTTTACCACAGCAATTCTTGTATTTCTTGCCGCTCTTGCACGGACACGGGTCATTGCGCCCTATCTTTCGCCCGGCCCTTTGCGGCGCGCCCTTCTGCTCACGGCCTGATGTTTCCCGGGGCCTTGCTTCGCCGCTTTGATAAGCAGCTGCCGGCGCTGCAGTTCCGGGCCTCGCAGAAGGCTTGGATTCACCGCTTCCGGCCACGGTTACCCTGAAAAAGTAACTTCCGGTATCTTTTTCAATGTTTTGAATCATGCTCTGGAAAAGCTCGTAACCCTCCTTTTGATACTCAAGGAGGGGGTCTCTTTGGCCGTAGGCCCGCAACCCAATTCCTTTTCTGAGGCCCTCCATGGCCTGAAGCTGCCCTATCCACTTTTGATCCACTACTCTTAACAGGATAAGGCGTTCAATTTCATGGAGGTGTTCACCTAGAATCCCGGCTTTATGTTTGTATGCAACATTAAACATTTGCTTGACAACTGCATTAGCTTCCTCCCTGGATGCAGCCTGCTCCACCGCATGCTTGAAATCTGCGTCCGGCAGCAATTCCTTGAGGTAAGACTCCAGTCCCGGAAAATCCGCTTCTTCCCCGGTTGCACCCGGAGCCCAGTACATGTCAAAACCCAAATCGATGGTTGTGCCAATCATTCCCTGTACTATCCCTGAAAGATTGTCGCTCTCGAGAACTTCACGCCTCTGGGCGTATATCACTTCTCGCTGTTTATTCAAGACATTGTCGTATTCAAGTACATTTTTTCTAATAGAGAAGTTGTGAGATTCTATCCTTCTCTGGGCAGTTTCCACTGATTTGGTGATTAGAGGGTGCTCTATGGGTTCGTCTTCGGGGAATCCCATTTTTTCCATCATATTCCCAATCAGGTCTCCGCCAAAAAGCCTCATGAGTTCATCCTCGATGGACAGATAGAATCTTGAAGAGCCCGGGTCCCCTTGCCGTCCTGCCCGCCCTCTTAATTGGTTGTCTATCCGCCTGGCTTCATGCCTTTCGGTCCCTATGACATGAAGGCCGCCCAGCTTGATAACTTCATCGTGTTCACTGTCTGTTAACTTCCTGGCTTTTTGATAAAGCTCCTTATACCGCTTCCGTGCTTCAATTACAGCCTCCAGGTACTCATCTGTTTCTCCTGCTTCTATTTGTGCGAGTATTGCCTGGGGAAGTACCTTTTCAGAAGCTACAGCGACTACATCAGGCTCGAACCCTTCTCTTCTCAACCCTGAACGTGCCATAAAATCAGGATTCCCGCCCAAAAGGATGTCCGTTCCCCTTCCGGCCATGTTGGTAGCTATGGTCACAGCGCCCTTTCTTCCGGCCTGGGCAACTATCTCCGCTTCCCTTTCGTGATGTTTTGCATTTAGCACTTCATGAGGAACCCCTCTGGGTTTCAACATAGACGATACAAGCTCGGATTTCTCAACTGACCTTGTCCCTACAAGCACAGGCCGTCCAATGCTATGGAGCTGAGATATTTCTTCCACTACAGCTTCGAATTTGGCTTTCTCTGTGGCCCAGATGGAATCCGCCATACTTGTCCTTGCAAGAGGCTTGTTTGGCGGAATTGACACAACATCCATGCCGTAAATCTCAATGAACTCAGACTCCTCAGTAACGGCAGTGCCTGTCATTCCTGAAAGTTTCTTGTACATTCTGAAGTAATTTTGCACCGTTATGGTGGCAAGGGTATCAGATTCCTCCCTCACTTCAACCCTTTCTTTGGCTTCTATGGCCTGGTGAAGCCCGTCTGAAAACCTTCTGCCAACCAAGATACGCCCTGTGAACTCATCAACTATGAGAATTTCGCCGTTTTTCACCACATAATCAACATCGCGGCGCATAAGTTCCTTGGCCCTTACCGCCTGTTTGACATAATGTTCGATACCTATGTTTTCTTCTGACGAGATATCGTCAATTCCGAGCCAGCCTTCAATCCGGGAAATGCCTTCTTCGGTAAAAGCAACTACCCTGGCCTTTTCTTCCACGGTATAGTGCTTGTCTATTGTCAGGCTGTCAGCCAGGGCTCTAAATTTGCGGTACCTGTCTGTTGAGCCTTCGCTTTGGCCTGAAATGATGAGCGGAGTCCTTGCCTCGTCAATCAGAATCGAGTCCACTTCGTCAACTATGGCATAATCGAGGGCGCTCTGAACCAAATCTTGCTTGCGCCATGCCATATTGTCTCTTAAATAGTCAAACCCAAACTCGGTATTGGTTCCATATATGATTGGGCATGAATAAGACCGCTGCTTTGCCCCAGGGTCCATCCCTGAAACCACCAAACCTACATCCAAACCCAGGAACCGGTAAATCTGGCCCATCCACTCCCTGTCTCTTGAGGCCAGGTAATCGTTAACTGTAACTACATGGACAGTAGAACCGCCTACAGCATTGAGGTAGGCCGGCAGAGTGGCAACCAGGGTTTTGCCTTCGCCTGTCTGCATTTCGGCAATCCTTCCCTGGTGCAAAATAACGCCGCCGATTATCTGAACATCAAAATGCCTCATATCAAGTACTCGCCTGGCTACTTCACGTACAACCGCAAAAGATTCAGGGAGCAAGCTGTCCCGAGATTCACCCCTGGCACTGCGCTCCCGAAACTCCTGGGTCTTACCCCGAAGCTCTGTATCCGAAAGTTTCTTCATGCCGGGCTCAAGCCTTGATACAGCCGCAACGGTATGAGACACTTTACGCAATTCTCGCTCATTAGGGTTAAACAGGTTTCTCAATATAGACACAATTATCCCCTTTTCCCGGTATCAATTAGGCTTTACCCCATTAGCCACGTTCAGTTAATTTTAACATCGTTTTGAGCTTCAGGGAAACCGCGGTGCAGTGTGTGAAGAATAAACCAGAAAATGCCGGCGGCCATCACTACGTCGCCTGCACTGAAGGTTGTAGGGGTCTTGGAAAGGAATTTCCACCCGAAAATATCTGCCAGAAACCTCAATCTTACATTGCCGGTGATTCGCTGGTGGGTAAAGCTTGAAGCCAATGCTTGTACCTGGCTGTCAAGAAGATCCAGCCCTATGCCGGTAGGATCAACAGGCATCCTGCCCCCGTTGGCCACTATGACCAGGAAATTCAGAAATATCCCTGAGGCCAGAGCAAAAAACCCGGGAAGCCGAAGGTTGGGATAGAGCCCGTAGAAGAGCATGAGGTAAGTGGCCAAGGCGATAACAGTGCATAAAACCGGTGAAGGAGCAATTCTTCCTGTTAGCAGTAAAATCGAACCAAACTTTACCACAAAAGAACCTGCGATCCACTGGAAACGCTGTAATCTCAATTCGCCTAGCCTCGAAAGCTTTCCCCCTGATAACACTCCAAGAGCCAGTGAGAAAACTACCACAAACCTGAACAACAGATCACTTCCCCAACATCTCTTGATCAATTATCTTGATCATTGCCTTTACTACCTTAGGATCGAACTGGGTCTCCGAGCATCTTATGAGTTCTTTCCTTGCTTCTTCATATGACATCTTATCTTTGTACGGCCTGTCTGTAGTCATTGCATCAAAGGCGTCGGCACATGCTATTATGCGGGCACCCAAAGGAATTTCCTCGCCTGCCAGCCCACCGGGGAAACCTGATCCATCCCATCTTTCATGATGATGCCTTATCCACTGTTCGCCCTTCCCCAGAAATTTCATTACCTTAATGATATCTGCACCTATTTCAGCATGGTTCTTCATTTCTTCATACTCTGCATAAGTGAAAGGGCCTTGCTTCTTCAAGATACCGTCAGACAGACCTACTTTTCCTACGTCATGGAGCAGCCCAACGTATTTCAGAAGTTCAACGTCTTCGTCGTTTAAGCCCAACTTCTTGGCAACTTTCCCCGAATATTCAGACACTCTGACCGAATGGCCATGGGTATAAGAATCCCGGGCATCTATGGCTATGCTCAAGGCAGCTGCTATTTCGCTGTACGTTTCCCATAAGTCTATGTACTTCTGGAGGGAAACCCTGGTAACTATGAGAGGCAGGTAGAACAGTACAAGGACCAAAGGCCCTACTTGTTGTACTACAAGGACCATGAGCGCCCCCATTGGAAACAGGGCAAACATATTGGGGAGCATCCAGACAATATTGCGCCGCCATATACTGACAAATGGGACTTTCATCTGGATGGCAAGGCCTTGGCCAATGATAATGGCATTAAGAAGCGTAAAACCTGTTGCGGCCAATATGAATGCAAACAGCCCCCGGGGAAACTCAAGGCTGCCAAAACCGCCGTAGATAAGGAAATATATCTTCGAGAACACATAAGCACATACCGTCAACATGCCCCGGTTGAACAACACCACGTTAAGAGGCACCTCAAGGGATAAGTCCCTTTTGCGCAAGGTAGCCAGGGCAGCCACCCACATCCCCACGGCAGGCCCATGCAACACAATCACTGTAAATATTAGGGGCGTAGCCATGGATGCAGTGCCTTTTCCCCTGGGGAACGGCACTGCCGCCGCTTCGCCGCACGCAACCAAAATCGCAAGGAAAAGCACTTCAGCCACGTGACGGCCGTCCTGAAACTTAGGGATATTGGTTGCAAGAAGGAAAATGCCCAAGCCAGCTATACCCCATACATATGCGTTAAAGAGTCTGAACCTTTTCTCCAATGCCGGACACCTCATAGAAGGGCCGACAGCCCCGAAATACTAGCCCAACTGGAAACAAGCAGCTCCAGCCAAAAGAAGTGTAAGAATGGCGAGAATTGCCTTCAGAACCTTGTTCACTCAGAAACCCCCTGTTACCTGCTTGTATCCGAACCGCTACTTCAGACCAAACGATATCTCCGCTGTGTAATAAGACTATGGGCTGTCGGCTTTATGTATCTGTTCTACACAATTGGCTGGTTTCCTTTTCAAATCCAGCAAAAATGTTTCAAAACTTATCTAATTGTCTAACAACATGGGAAACTTGCGGTTAACGGCATCAAGTGTTGCCTTGACAACAGATTCTCTCTCATCATATTTAACCGGACAAGACCCGCTAAGAATTATCTCCTGCCCATCCTCAAGAAGGGTAAGTGTCACAAGGGCCACTTTTGCCGACTTTGATTGGGCCACCCCAACATCGTTCAACACAATCTTCGCTTTAGGAGGCAACAGCTTACATAAAGCATCCAGTGTCGCCTCTGCGGCAAGCCAGAGCCATCTGTTCGGGGTGGGAACACCCTTGGCCTTCCCCGATACCAGAACATCGCCTAGGGCAATTTCTACGGCCACCTCGGCCTCGCCTTTGCCTGCTGCAAGGGCAACTTTTACTAACATTGGCCTTCCCTTGTCCCGGGCATCTTCATCCTGGTTTATCTGGGCAATTGAGATCTTGCGCCTGTCTATTCTAACCCCACAAGCTGCCAAAATTGCCGATTCAACGTCCCGGACTATATGCCTGGGAGACCGTCCTGAGCTTGCCAAAACATGAACTTCTTCTATTTCGTCATCTTTGCCCAACACCACTCTGCAAGCAATAACATCTCTGATTTTCTCAACAGTGCTCTCAAACTTCTTCGTTTCAGCCAATTCATCAGACATAACTGACACTCCGTATCCTCAGTGGTGTGATCAAGGCTACCACCTCGGCATAGTGAAAGTATTACGGCGGTAACCAAATGCTTCTCTCTCTTCTCTCACTACCATTTCAGCAAGAACCCATAACCCTGCGGCTACGAGGCTGTGCCCTCCCAGAACAACCGGAATAGGCGATTCCCAGGCGCATTGTGTGAACTCTCTTACCCATTCGTCGTGAATCAGCTCAAACCTTCCCAGGTCTGATTGAAACCTGTCCCAATCTGAGACCTGCTTGTTTAGATGGGCGAAGATTACCCTTGTATCGATGAAGGCAAGGTCGCAAACCCGTGAAAGGTATTCAAAAAACTTACCGGGGCCGAGATTCTCAACCATGTATCCGATAAGTGAAACCACTTCTCCCCGTTGTTCTCGCCCGAGCGCCTTCATACCTCTTTCTTCGGAATAAACCCGCATCCTGTGAACCATGTTCGAATTGATGTATTGAATGACAGACGGGCCCACCCGCCCTACTACTGCAATCTCGCTTGACCCCTGCTTCAAAATATTCATGGCCTGCTGCAACTTGCCCTTGGGCCAATCCAATGAATTAATGGCCTCAAGCGCCCTGGCCCCACAGTCAGGATGCATCCCCAGGATTGAAATATCTACAGGGGTATCAAGATCGAAGTTTACCCGGCCTGAATTAGGAAGCAATACCCGGCGCATACCAATGCCGCGCAGCAGGTTCCCCAAGGTATTGTCGTTCTCAGGGAGTTCGATTTCATCGATAGCCCGGGCAGGTGTAAATGCAACAAGATCCGCAGACTGCACATTGTTCACAATCACAACGTTTCTGCTCGTCTTAAGCGTAAGGGCAATTTCATCAAACTCACACGAGGCCATGAGAGGAGCGGCCGCTCCTCCCATGTAGATGACGTTCTCAAGGCAATGCTTGACGATCAATTCGCGCAACCGTACGCCGAAATGGAATTGCCGGTTGTTTGAGTCGAAGTCCACTTCTGCAAACTGTGCAGCCTTGTCTGCAAGAATCTCATTATTGGTCGCCAAAAGCACCCGGTCAACCTCTGAAGCCTGGGCCAGTTTGGACAAGGTATCAAGCACCACTTGTATGCGAACGTCTCTGATTGCCTTATCAAGAGACGTTCGTGCTTGTCCTCCTTCAAATATAACTGCTGTTACCTTCGGTTGCTCCAAACCAATTCCCCCGCTCAGCGAAACCACACTTTCAGTTAAAGTTCTTCTGGTTCGATTAGCCCAAAGTTACCGTCTTTTCGCTTATATATCACATTTACAACACCTGTCTCACCATTGGGAAATACAAAGAAGTCATGGCCCAAAAGTTCCATCTGAAGAGCAGCTTCTTCAGGCATCATAGGTTTCATGGCAAATCGTTTGACCCTGACTATTTTCCCGGTTTCAGGTTCTTGCCTGTCCTTAGCAAGCTTCGGTTCTTGCTTATCACGCCTTAGCAGCCTGGTTTTGTATTTCTCCAGCTGGCGCTCTAGTTTCTCTGACACTAAGTCCACTGAGGCAAATGCATCTTGAGCAGATTCTTCAGCTCTCACGATCATGCTATTGAGAGGTATAGTAACTTCTACTACGTATTTCCCCCGCTGGGTTGAAAAGGTGACCTGGCACATACACGGACCCTGCCTGATGTATTTTTCCAGTTTAATCAGCCTTTTCTCTGCATATTGCCGGAGTGCAGGGTTTACATCAACGTTCTTCCCTCGAATGTTAATCTCCATGCCGCATACCTCCCACGAAAACTCTTTGCTTTATAGTTATTCCCTCTCAGGGCTAAAGATCCCTCTAGAAACCTGCCAAGAGAATCGGACCCCTTATACCAATCTTCGACACATTGCCACCCTAGTCAATGCACATAATCGACACACGTTGACAATCCACAAACATATCCCCAACCGAAAACCCCCGTTTAACTGGTTATCAACAGAATTACTCACATTATCCACAGAAGATATCAAATGTGTGTTGACTCTTGGACATGGGCATGCTATATTCCGAACACGAGCTAAAAGCTCCAAAAGACGACGTGGCCGGGACCCGTCGTCGGGAATTAGGAGGAATGTCCCGAAATGCAAGGTAAAGTAAAATGGTTCAACGCGCAAAAAGGCTATGGTTTTATTCAACGTGATGACGGGCCAGACGTGTTCGTTCATTACTCGGCAATCCAAACAGAAGGATTCCGTACGCTTAATGAGGGTGATCTTGTAGAATTTGACATCATCGAAGGGCCAAAAGGCCTTCAAGCTGCAAATGTAAGCAAGATTTCTGAGTGAACATGGCCAACATGCCCCGGCCCTATTTGGGCCGGGGCTTTAATATTTCTTACAAGATCCTGTCAAACAGCCTGTTAGCCGGCAGGCCTTTGGAATATGCTGCCAGAACTCTAAGTTTGCTGGAAATTTCGAGCATGTCTCTGTTCTCACGATCCATTTCTTCTTTTACCAGCTCACCAATTTCCTCGTCCAGCTGTGTAATACAAAGAGAAACTTCCCTGGCTAACACCTTTTGAGTATCGTTGCAGATAGTTTTTTGCCTGGAGCTAAGTTGCTCAAGCACTTCTCCCCGTTTGTCTATCAGCACTTCCAATGCTTGAAAATTGCCGGACTTGGCTGAATCCCTGGCCTGAGCGGTAAGTGCAAGGAGATGCTTTAAGGCTTCAACCATAACTTCTCACGGCTTCTTCCCAGGCATCCTTGATTTGAGTCATTACTGTCAACGCGTCATCTATTGGTTCGATTTCCTTCCTTATATTGGCTTTGAGCAGGCACGAGTAAACAAAGTCGTAAAGGGCGTAGAGCCCCACAGCCAGGTTTCCTGTACTCAAATCCAAAGCTCCCCTTAACTCATCTGTAATGTCCTGAGCGCGCAAGAGATTATCATTAGCCCCGGTATAGTCTTTTTCCGCGATGCAATTCATCGCTTCCTTCATGGAACTTGTCCTTACGCTGTTCAATGTATGTCTCAGGAACATGAAGGAAGCGATGAATTGCATCGCGGAAAAAGACTATACCGGGGCTAATGCTTAACTCATCTGTAATGTCCTGA
>DUTL01000214.1 GCA_012842105.1 Candidatus Fermentithermobacillaceae bacterium
AAGATTTAGCACTTTTGAATGGAGTAAAGCATATGCCACAAATGGTTGCTGATTTGCTGTTGCTCCTGGTAACGGTTATCTGGGGCACAACTTTCGTCTTGGTGAAAGGGGCAATTTCATCTGTAAAGCCTTTTACCTTTCTGGCAGTGAGATTTTTTATTGGCGGCTTGTTTTTGCTATTGTGGTTGGTTGCGAGACGTGTCTGGCCTTCCAGGCGGGCACGGGGTAAGGATGGCTTTGGGGCCCAAGGGCATGCTCATGGGAATGAGGCAGACAACAGTGTAGCCGCTTGTGTATACAGCGGTACCGGGGTACGCAGCGGGCCTCTCAGAGGTTCTGTGATCACAGGAATCACCTTGCTCTTGGCCTATGCCACCCAGACGTTCGGACTGCTCACTGTTGCTGCAGGCAAGGCTGCGTTCATTACGGGGTTGTCAGTGGTCATGGTTCCTGTTGCTTCGGCGCTTTTACTCAAGATGGTTCCAGATCAAAGCACTACCGTTGGTGTAATTCTCGCCATCATAGGGTTAGGGCTTATGTCGCTGTCTCTTCCATTTAGAGTTGAACTAGGAGATATGCTGGTTTTTCTGTGTGCAATTGGGTTTGCCGCACACATTCTTCTTGTAGGTGTACACTCTAAAGATAATGATCCGGTAGTTTTCGCCGCAATCCAGCTAATGGTCGTAGCTGCAGGTTCGTTCGTAGCAGCGTTGTTCCTGGAACGGCCGCTGATCATTCCAAGGCAAACCTGGGGAGCCATTGTCTACACTGCCATCCTGGCTACGTCGATCACGGTATTGATACAGTCAGCTGTTCAAAAATACACGTCTGCAACCCATGCTGCGCTCATATTTTCCGCCGAGCCGGTGTTCGGAGCATTATTTGCGTGGATTATGCTTGGTGAAGTCCTTAGCGCCCGTGAGACTGTAGGTGCCGTGCTGATTCTGGCAGGTATGCTTGTTTCAGAAGTCAGCCCCCGGAAGGAGCAACCTTCAGGTAAGGGCCGCCTTGAAGTTAGGGAGGGGCAATAGAAGGCCATGGCTAATGAGAAGAGTGTAGGAGGCACCGGCCTGGCATAAGCCTTGCGCAAGCCAGATGCAGGGCCGTTACAGGCTCGGTACAAGGACGGTGCAAAATATCGTCCAATTATTGCAGATTGCAGGATCTTGCCCAGGCCCGGAAGAATTCGGCCACTAGGAGTTCAGTTTCGACATTATCGCGGCGAGACTATCACGAAAGGATGAGAGCCATGGGCAAACACAGGGTTTCCCACCCCTATATCCCCAACTCAGTTCCTGAAGTTCAAAAGCAGATGATGCAAGAGATTGGCATAACCCATATTGAGGAGCTGTATTGTGACATCCCCGGGGAACTGAGATTCAAGGGCGAAATGAACATGCCTGAACCTCTCGTTTCAGAATGGCAGCTAGTACGTCATATGGAACAGATTCTATCCAAGAATCAAACAGCCAAAGAAGCATTGAGCTTCTTAGGCGCCGGCTGTTACCGGCACTATGTTCCTGCAATTTGTGATGAGATTGCCGGCAGGGCGGAATTCCTTACAGCGTATGCCGGCGAACCCTACGAAGACCATGGAAGGTTCCAGGCCTTGTTTGAGTACCAAAGCATGATGGCAGAACTGCTGGACATGGATGTAGTCAACGTACCCACTTATGACTGGTGCCAGGCGGCTTCAACCGCTCTAAGAATGGCTGGCAGGATTACGAACCGGACCGAAGTGCTTGTTGCTGGAAACACAAACCCTCAGAGGCTGCTTGCCATTGGAAACTACTGTCATCCCGCCATGAAAGTGCATCCTGTGGAGTACAACCGGGAAACAGGACGCCTGGATATTCAAGGCCTCAAGGGCAAATTGACGGATAACGTAGCTGCGGTCTACCTGGAGAACCCAAACTACTTCGGAGTTATCGAGTCAGACGGTGCCGCCATAGCCGGTATTGCTCACGAAAACGGTTCTCTTTTCGTCGTAGGGTCAGACCCCATATCCCTGGGAATACTGGCACCGCCGTCTCATTACGGGGCCGACATTGCGTGTGGCGATATCCAGTCACTGGGTATTCACATGAACTTCGGGGGCGGTGTTGCAGGTTTTGTGGCCACTCAGGATACCGAGGAATATGTGGCGGAATTCCCGTTCCGGCTGTTCGGGATAGCCAGGACTGAAGTTGAAGGCGAATGGGGCTTTGGAGATGTCTACTACGATAGAACATCCTTTGCCAAACGGGAACTTGGCAAAGAGTTTGTGGGTACGGCCGCTGCGCTGTGGGGCATAACAGCAGGAGTTTACCTTGCGCTTATGGGGCCAAAGGGGATGCAGGAGATTGGCAGAGCCATAATGCAGAACTCGTACTATGCTGCGAGCAACCTTTCTGAGATTCAGGGGGTAAGCATAAGAAATACCGGGTCGCCTTTCTTCAGGGAATTTGTGGCCAATTTCGATGAGTCAGGGTTGACTGTAGCCCGGGTAAATATGGCTCTAAGGGAAAAGGGTATCTGGGGAGGCAAGGATATCTCACGCGAATTTCCTGAACTCGGGCAAAGCGCCCTTTTCTGTGTAACCGAAATGCATACCAGGGAAGATATATGGATTCTTTGTGACGCTCTGAGAGAAATAATCGCGAGCGGGAAGGCCACTGTTGAGGGCGAAGCCACGGCGAACCGCATAGCCATGGCGGAAGAGAAAGCAAGAGGGAACGGGAAAGGGGAGAGGCAGTAATGGAAGCCAGGAAACCACTTTTGAGACGGGGTTTTCACCAGGCCAAGTGGGATGAACCCATCATATTTGAGCTCAGCCAACCAGGCGAGCGCGGCATCCTGGTACCACAGGCCGAAGCCGGGGTTAGGGCTGAAGCCGGCGAACCCTGGAATCACCTGCCTCAAACCATGACAAGGAAGGCTCCGCCGGCATTGCCTGAATTGTCACAGGCACGGGTATTGCGACACTACCTTCGTCTTTCCCAGGCCACATTGGGGGCTGATTTGAACATAGAAACCGGCCAGGGCACGTGTACTATGAAGTACAGCCCTAAAGTAAACGAGAAGTTCCCATCGTCTTCGAAGGTTGCTGAGCTTCATCCGTTTCAAGACGATGAGACTGCCCAGGGCATACTTGAGATTATCCACAAGACTGACATGCTCCTAAGGGAAATATCCGGCCTTGGCCGGTTTTCTTTTCAGCCTGGCGGCGGATCTCAGGCTGCCCTTGCCATCGCTTCGATAATCAGGGCATATCACGACTCAAGAGGAGAAGGCAAGCAGCGGGACGAAATCATCACCACTGTTTTTTCTCATCCATGCAATGCGGCAACTGCTGCGGTGAAAGGATTCAAGATAGTGACTATTTACCCGGACCAAGACGGATACCCTGATTTCGAAGCGCTTAAGAGCGCCGTGTCCCAGCGGACGGCAGGCCTGATGATAACCAATCCGGAAGACACCGGTGTGTTTAACCCGCGTATCAAGGAGTTCACCCGTATTGTTCACGAAGCAGGCGGGCTTTGCAGCTATGACCAGGCAAACGCCAACGGTATCCTGGGAGTTACAAGAGCCAAAGAGGCCGGTTTTGATCTATGTTTCTTTAACCTGCACAAGACGTTTTCCTCACCCCACGGATGCGGAGGGCCTGGGTCGGGAGCAGTTGGAGTTACCAAAGAACTTGAGAGGTTCTTGCCTGTTCCAGTGGTTGATTTTGATGGGGAAAAATATAGCCTCAACTACGATTTGTCTGATTCAATAGGGAAGGTCAAAATGTTTTACGGCGGGATACAGGCTGTAGTCAGGGCTTATGCATGGATCATGAGCCTGGGAGCGGAAGGGTTGGAGGCAGTAGCCAGGACAGCCGTGCTAAACAGTAATTACCTCTTGTCGAAAATCAGGAAAATTCAAGGGGTTGAAGTGCCTTATGCATCAGGGAAGCACCGCTTTGAGCAGGTAAGGTACAGCTGGGGGCCGCTCACTGAAGGCACGGGAGTTACCACTGAGGACGTTCAGAGGAGAATGTGTGACTTTGGGCTCCACTATTGGACCAGCCACCATCCCTGGATAGTTCCTGAGCCTTTCACACTGGAGCCTACAGAATCGTACTCGAAACAGGAACTTGACGAGTATGTCGAGGCTTTGCAGGAGATTTCCCGGGAAGCATATGAAAACCATGAAGTGGTCAAGAACGCTCCGTACAGGAGTGTAGTGCACAAGATTTCTCCTGAGTGGTTTGATGATCCTGACAAATGGGCGATTAGCTGGAGGTCGTACTTGAAAAAGCACGGAGGAAAGGTTGAGACTTAAGATGAAACGTCTAGGGCAGGATGAAACGTTTAGGGCCGTCCCCGATGTTTCAGGGGTGGGAGGGAGTTTGGTGGTGAGGAGTAAGAATCCGCTTGTGCTTGAGGGCAAGGTGGCGGTCATAACAGGAGGTGCATCAGGCATTGGGCGGGCGACTGCCGGCGTCTTGGCTGAGTATGGAGCTCAAAGCGTTATCCTCGACATAGACGAGGATAAAGGGAAAGGTGCTGTATCTGCCATAACAGAGGTGGGGGGCAAGGCGAAGTTCATCAAATGCGATGTTACGTCCAGCCATGAATGCCGGGAGGCGGTTGACAAGATCAAGGCGAAGTTTGGGCGGATAGATATTCTTTTCAACAACGCAGGGGTGATTGTGAGAAAAGACGTGGTTAGCCATGAGGAAGCTGAATGGGACCTGGTGATGAACGTGACCCTCAAGGGTACATATTTGATGTCCAAGTATGTGATTCCGGCCATGGCAGCAAACGGTGGAGGCAGCATAATTAACACCGGCTCTGGATGGGGTTTGAAGGGAGGGGACAATGCTGCTTCTTACTGCGCCGCCAAAGCAGGTGTTGTGAACCTTACCAGAGCCATGGCCATAGACCACGGTAGGCAAAATATCCGCGTTAATTGTGTATGCCCAGGGGATACGGATACGCCAATGCTCAGGGGTGAGGCCCGGCAGCTGGGGCTTGATGAGGATAAGTTTCTTGAGTCATCAGGGGTGGATAGGCCGTTGCAGAGAATCGGCGTTCCACGGGACATTGCCAATGCAGTATTGTTTCTTGCCAGCGATTTATCCGGCTGGATTACCGGAGCCACAATTGTTGTTGACGGCGGCGGAATAGCTTAGAGTGGTGGAATTGATGCAGAGAAAGGGGCCTTTCGGCCCCTCCTTTGTGCCGGTGTACCGGCAACTCATGCTTGTTGTTTGTGCCAACGTGGATTACGTTGAGTATTATATTAAGGTATTTGCTTCCCTGCTTCTGCCAACTTGAGCTCTACCGCCGGCAGATACAGCCTTACTTGATAATCCCCAACCAGTTGGCGTACAAGAAGTGAAGCCTGCCAATGAAAAGCGCCATACGGCCCATAACAGTGCTTCCAAACGCTGCCCCGAAGGACACCATCATGATATACCGCCCAAAAACCGATACGTGCTTAAGAGCTCCTGTGTGCTCCACTGAAAAGAAGAAATAAGTGAGAACACCTAATGTGCCGAGCACTATCAGGATATTGTTTACGCTGTTAAGCGGCAAGATTGTGCTCTTGACCTGGCTGACTATCTGAGAACCGATTGTTCCCCGGATAGCAAGGCCGGTTCCTATTCCCACCAGGATTGCAAGGGGGAACCTGGACAGCCATGCAATTCTCTTGGAGTACCTGGTGTAAAGCAGCACCCCAAGAGCAAGGGGAACCAGAACCTGCCAGTCGCCTTTGGAGGTAAGCGGCTCTATTCCCCGGTCTCTGATGTTAATCCAGCCTAATACCAGAGCGTGTCCTGCTGAAACTCCAACGTATACGTTTTCCACCAGTTTGTACAAAGGGTTGTCTTTGAAAGCAAAGCTCATGATCCCAATGGTCGCTATTGCTGCAATCCATGTTCCAATATCGGTGCTAATCTGCATTAACGTCCACCTCCCCGGGAGGCCCCTGATTTGGTTCCCAAGTACACAACGTTGCCAAGCAGCACAAGGGCCAGTATGGTCAGGTGCGAAATGGATTGGGCATCCATGCCCCGGATTCCCAGCCCTGACGTACCCATTAAGCTCTCGTAGCCTGCGGCGCCTTTCATGCTGGGGATCATCCCGCTGAGCTGCCCCGACTGCATGTAAGGAGTCATATTGGGTACGTTTACTGCGACAATGGCAGTGGCAATGGGAACGCCCATAGGGTCTCCTACCTGCCTTATCCATTCAGGGACTCCAGGCGTTCCAGATGATATGGTGATTACCAACGCAACATCCTGGGCGGAAGATATGCCTTCCATTGCAGGAAGTTCTGGAGTCAGGTTCCCCCTGTAGTCTCTCGGAAAACTGCCGGGTATATCTTTGGCCATTCGAGCTATGGCAGTTTCGCTGCCGGCAAGGTAGCCGAGGTTTACGTAATCTGTTCCATATTGCTTGTTCTTGAAATCTGAGCCTCCAAATGCAGTCTCCAGAAGGCTGGGGCCTGTATCGAAAAAGCCCATTCCAATGACCCTTATGCCTTGCCTGGAAAGGTGGTTTAGCAATGCGGCTGCCCCTGAGGCCAGTTCTCCATAGCCTCCGGGAGATGTATCCATTGATAGGATTACCGCACTGCCGGGAGCCAGAGATTCTACAGTGTTGTAAAGTTCCTTGGTTTCCGGCCCTACCGTTACCCCCAGCCCTATGGGCCAAATAAGGGGGATAGAGAGGGACAGGAAGACCACTGCGTAAATGATACGTCGATCCATTCGTGCAAGTTTCTCAAACAATGATTGTCCCTCCTTTATGAACTTGAACCGCCAAGATATGACTTTTCAATTCCGAGAAGCACTCTTAGGCCTGATGCAATTCCGCCTATACCTGCGCCAATGAGCATGCCTCTTTGCCCTGCAAGGTTAGGAATGTTCATGAGCCAGTCGCCTATCACAGGAAACTGAGACCATATCTTCTCACCAATAGGCACGTTGCCCAGCATCAAGACAGCTGCTGACAAGAGCAAAATCGCTGCATCAAGGTTTCTCACCCTGAAAGCCCTGTAAGCTGCTGATGCGATAAAGAAACCTGTCATGGCGTAGACTGTAGCTTGTCCGGGCACAAACAAGGCATCGAACCAGAACTGGTAGGTTCTGTGGGTTGGCCCTCTGACTATTCCCAACAGAGCGATTCCTATCATTGAGAAAATCAGCGCTCCTGAATACAGCCAGTCAAGGCCCTTGCCCCTTATAATCCTCCTTGCATGGATTTGGATGAGGTTAACCGAAGCCAAACCCAAAGCGAAGGCAGCTATTATTACTCCCCAATTCTGCACAGTCTTCGCGGCTTCAACAAGAGGCTCAGATGTGAAGAAAAACGACACAATCATCAACACTCCCACTGCGAAAGCCAGTGCTACCGGTAATTCGCGTCTCATGAAATTATCACCCCTTTCACTTGCTCAAGAGATTGGCCAGAAATGTTGAACCAAAGGTCCTTGATATTACTCCGGTGATGATAATGGCGGCAACAATTACCTTGGCCATGTCCTGGCCCAGGATGGAGCCGAGCTGCATTTGGTCTCTGGATAGATATGCCGCCGCGGCGAACAGTTCTTCTCCAATGAGTGTGTAGTCAGAAGAAGCTACGAAGAAAGGTACCTGTGACAGCTGGGCTGTTCCTGTTATCTGAAGCGCTCCAACTTCAGAGCCTACTTCAGCCAGCATCAGAGCTTCGGCCCAGAAAGCTCCCATCATGAAGTTAGCTGCGGGTTTTTCACGGGCAATTATGCCGAAAAGAGCTGCGGCATACGCAAATTGCTGGGAAGAAAGGAAACGTATATTACCGGGTTCGTATGCATCGCTCTTGCCTTCCTCAAGATATGCCTGGCGAACAGTCTCTTCTGCCATCGGGAAGACCTCCGGTTGGCGTATGGTCACAATCTCCGGAACGTCGAATCTTGCAGTCAGCCTTGATACATAACTGAGGATAGCAAGCCCTGCAAAAGTCTGTGGTGCTTCAGCTGCGCCGATTCCGCCAATGCCAGGGCAGTAGTGCACCGGCCTGCCCATTTCAGTGCTGCGGCCGATAGCTTCTTCGATAGCATCAAGCCCTGCGATTTTTCTGATGTTGATCGTTTTGCCCTTTTTTGCCCTCCACATGGAGTAAATGAGGCATCCAATGATTACCAGGAGCAACCAAAATGAAAACACTCTTCCTTTTACAAGAGTCAAAGAATTCACCTCCTGTGAGAATGGAAACCACGTTCTACCCGGGGTTCTACCTGGCCCGAACGTCTTGAATAGTATAACAATACAGAACATTCAAGAGAATGAATGAATTATGGACCGACAGAACAGTTTTTCCAGTGTATCCGAAATGATGAAACACAGCCTTTTGCCTAATGGGAGTCTACGGCTGATGATGAGTTACGGCAGAAGTCTTGAGGTTATTTCCATTAAATACCTGACCAGAGCCTCAGTAAGCTTTGTAGGATTAGGTACACTGACTTTCATAAGCATCAGGATGCTCAGGGTCAAGGTGCTGAGCATAAGAACGGAAAAGAGTGTGAGTTCTCTCCACTGTTGTTTCTTTACTATTGCAGGCACTTCATGCCAGGCAATCAATGCAAAAACCGCTACCAGCAGCGCAAGATGCAGAAAACTCAATTCAAGCTGCCCCCCCGTCATAGTGATGCTACCATAAAGCCACCAGTCTGGCCGAAGCGTTGCTCCTGCTAGGCCGTGGACCTGGTACCGGAGACTGTGTAAATTCCTTGTTGCCCAACAACTTGTTTTCCTCCCGCTATCTGGTTTTGACGCTCTTAAGCACCATGCCTGGAGTTCTTAGTTTCGCTTTTACCTGGACATGGATTTTCACAGTAGGAAACAAATCGTCCCAATGGCCTCGGATGTTAGCCCAGTCCTTTGGCTTTCGCCTAAATATGTCCTGCCCGAATCCAATGGCATCGGCCCCCAGGGCCTGAAGTTTGGTGACTGTTTGCATGATCTCTTGTTTGATCGCGGCTTCAAGGCCTTTCTCAAACTGCCCCCAGGTTTCGGGTTGCTTGACGAAGTCTACAGGTTCCTGAACTTCTCCCAGGTTTCCTATTGTGTCTACATGGATGGATGCAACTATTGAATCATCCCGCACTTCCACTTTGAAGTTGCCGGTTGAGCGTAAGATTTCTATGGTAGCTAATCTGTCCTCAAAGCCGGGTTGCGGGAAAACCATTAGGGTGCTCTTAACTTTGCCCAGTATCCAGTTAAGGCCCCTGGTTTCATATTCATCAAGCCAGCCCACCAAGTAGTCGCCTTTGAACACTGCTGTGCCTCCCAGGCGCGCTGTGGATTTGACTTCTTCGCGAGTAAGTTCTCCCTTGATTGAGGTATCCGGTTTCAAAGGAACTACCTCAACCCCTACAGCGATTGGTTCAATCCCCTCGCTTCCCATCCGGTCTTCAAGTTCTCTGAAGGTTAGAGGTGAAATAGTCCCGAGGGCAGTTTCCAGATACAGGAGCATCCCCTGCTCACCCTCTGATGGCAGTGAAGCCCCTTCGAATTCAGCTTGAAGATACTCTCTTGCAGTTGCACCCTTAACTGCCAGAACCTGAGATGCCAAACGTGCCTCTGCGTCTCTGTTGAAAAAATCTATGACAGGCATGAGCCCCTTGTTTTTAAGTAGCTCATCGCCGAAGATGATGAACCGGTTGTGCTGCAAGTACGGACGCTTGGTGGAAACAGATCCCAGGTGCCTGAAACACTCAAACACTGTGTCTCCTTCAACTGTTGATACCCAAAAGGGTTTCTCTGAACGTCCTGCGGCTTCTGTGCCCCCTGCAAGCGCACCGGGCTTGGCAAACTGGACAGTGAGCTGGATTCTGCCCGATGGAGATTCGTCCAGTCCAATTGCCATTACAAACCCCAGTGTTTCGATTTCCCTCCGGTTCCAGCAGCCTGAGGTGAGGCTGATCAGAACGGCCATTATTGCCACATAAGCAGCTACATGCGTTGAGCGCGTTGGTATCATGGAATCACCTGTCCGAATGACCATTGCCGGGCTTTATGGTACGTGAATTGCTGTTTTTTATGATGGAGCCTAAATGCAAAATCAGGGCTATTGCGATAACGAGCAGTATTGAGTATATGGACCAGGTATGCTTAGTAAACTGGATCAGATCAACGAGGCTTTCAAAAAACAGCATGCTGAATGAAGCAGCCAACGCTCCAACTGGATATGCCAGCGGTTGAAAGTTTTGGAGGCCGAAAACCTGGGACAGCCCTGTAGCAGCAGCCCAAAAATCCAGTGCGACCTTAACCATCGCATTCAATACCCATATAGATACCGGTATTGTTTCGATCCTCTCGAAGAATTGCCCGATGAATATTTGCCTCGCCAGGGTAAAGCCCGGTACTGCCAATGCAGTGGCCTGGGAACCAAACACTGTTACAAGAGATATGGCGTGCCCTAATATGAGAACTCCGCTAAGCAAGACTGCATATCTGGAATACCTAAGTACTTCTTTTCTGTTATGGGCCAGGGGTATAATCATCCAAGCAATGCTTAACCTCATATAGAAGGCTATAATCGTAAGCGAACCTTTAATGTGGGGCGCCAGGCCGTAAGGTAGTACAGGCATCAGGTTCTTGAAGTTCATTGCCCGGTATGGCAATACCAGTACCAGGCCGGATACAAGGACCCCGATTGCTACCAGCTCGCCCCAGCGACCGACTATTTCAATCCCGTTTCTGGCTGCATTGGCTGATAGAAGTACTGTCAACAGTATGAACACGAGAATTGGGGTTTCGGGCATAAAACTCGATGTAATCGCGGCTCCTAAGGCCCTGATGGTGAGCGCTGCGTCTGATATCCAAAACCATATGAGTAAAAAAGCAATAGCCTTTCCTGGAAATCGCCCTAGGACAACCTGGCTATATTGTATTATCGTCATGTCTGGGTATTTCATGCCTAACTGTATAATAAGCTCCAATAAAACAAGAGATACAGCAACACCTATAGCTACGCCAATCCACGCGTCAGTCGGAGATTCGTGCCCTATCATGAAAGGGAATGAAATTGTGGTAGCGGTCATGCGTACCAGGAACAGCAGACACATAACCTGGAAGGATGATATCCTGCCTCCCTCAATTTGCTGCACGATTGACGTTTCCTCCTTCCGGGTTATCCTTCTTTTTCTTCAAGTACCGGTGGTTCAGGTACTTGCCCGGGAGCACTTCTTGTGTCATCTTGGCCGCCTACGAACCTGGGGCGTTTGCTCATGGCCCACCATGGCGCTCTGAAAACAGTATCTTGCTGTTCTCTTGCCACAAATGGCGTCAGGGGTTCCGTATACGGGACGCCAAAAGATCTAAGTGAGAAAAGGTGTATGGACAGCGCTGCGAGCCCTGCCAGTATGCCAAACAGCCCCAGAGTTGATGCGAGCAGCATCAACGGGAATCTCAGAAGGCGGATTGAAATGCCAAGGCTGAAGATAGGTGTTGCAAAGGAAGATATTCCTGTGAGGGCTACTACCACTATCATTGCTGCCGATACGAGCCCTGCCCTCAGAGCTGCCTCGCCTATGACCAAAGCGCCTATGATACTTACGGCCTGCCCCACAATTCTTGGTAAACGAAGCCCTGCTTCTCTCAGAATTTCAAAGACGATTTCCATGAGGGCCGCCTCTGCCACTGCAGGAAACGGGATGCGGTCTCTTTGAGCTGCAATGCTGAGAATCAAAGGGGTGGGCAGCAATTCCTGGTGAAACGTTGTAATGGCTATGTATAAGGTAGGCAGAGTAAGGGATAGGACGAATGCCAGGTATCTCAAAATGCGAATAACGCTGCCTGCATAGAACCGTTCGAAGTAATCTTCAGGAGCGGTGAGAAACATCGTGAAGGTAGCCGGTGCTATAAGGGCAAAAGGTGAACCGTCTGTGAGTATGGCGATCCTGCCTTCGAGAAGGTTGCCTGTTACCCTATCCGGCCGCTCAGTTCGCAGAAGGGTAGGGAAAGGGGAGAGGGGTGCATCTTCAATGAGTTCCTCGAGTTGCCCGCTTTCCTGAATTGAATCGATGCGAATTTGTGACAGCCTCCTCCTGGCCTCTTCGGTGACCCGTGAGTTGGCAATTCCTTCTATGAAGAGGAGTGCTACAGGTGTCTTGGATACTTCTCCGAGAGTGTATTGCTCGACTCTAAGCCTTGGGTTCCTGATTCTTCTCCTTAGCAGGCTTAAGTTGGTAGGCAAAGATTCTATGAATCCTTCTTTTGAACCTCGTATGGTAGCCTCCGTAGAAGGCTCTGAAATGTTTCGTTGGGCATACCCTTGAACCTGGCATACAATTGCCTTCGGAACGCCGTCAACAATGATGCAGGTGTTACCGCTCGTGATTTCCCCAAGAAGATTATCAAAATCATGTTCCTCACCTATGCCTGTGAGTTCTAAATACCGGTCTCTGATGTTCGTATATGCCATACGAGGTTGGCTCAAACCTTCGGTCTTGTCCACGATTCTTTTCATAATGGCGCCACTGACTATTTCTCCGTCTACCATTGCCTTAAGATGAACCACCAGCGCATTAATGCGGCCCTTCTTTCCGATTGCTATACGCCTGAGGACAAGGTCAGGGCTATCCCCAAAAGCTTGCCTTATGCGTTTTTCGTTAACGTCGAGCATTTCCGAAAGTGGCCTCTTTGTATGCCGCCCCTGGCTATTGTTAAATGGTTTATTCCTGCTAAGCCTTGCAAATTGCCTGCTTTTCCTGGCAATGGCCTTTCTGAGCCTTTTCAGCATTGGCTACCTCAGCTTTCTATGAGAACTTTGCTAAAGCGTGAATTCGCATCAGGTTTTGCGGAAGACATGCAAAGCATGACACTGAAACCAACTTATGGGTAGTAATGCTACATTTGGTTGTTGCGTATGCACACACAGGGGTATTTCGTAAGGTTATTCTACCAGGAAACCTAACAAGCAAAGCCTATGGCCAGACCCGGATGTACCTGCACCGTATGTGTTGAGATACGTCCGGGAATCTCCTGAAAGCCCCGAGGCTCTAGCCGGTTTCGGCCAGTTTGTCTATGAACTCAACAGCCATCTTGATGCCCGCCCTGTAGTCTTCAAGCCTGATATTTTCATTGGGGCCGTGATTTGATGAGCCCCAGTACCCAACTCCGAAAGATACCATTGGCAGGCCCAGGTACTTCTTGAATGGGTACATGGGCCCTGAACCACCTTGAGTAGGGGAAATAACAGGGGGCCTTCCATACACGGAAATAACAGCTTCTGTGGCGGCGTCTACCACAGGTAGATCAGCAGGTGTTTTGACCGGATAATCCAGGCTGATCAGGCGCACTTCGATATCGCCAAACCCCTGGGAGTCAAGATGGTTTCGCAGTTTACTCAATATGTCTTCAGGATCCTGGTCAGGTACCAGCCGGAAATCCATTTTTACCAGCGCACGGGCAGGGAGGACTGTTTTTTGGCCTTTGCCCAGGTAGCCTGCGCTGAATCCGCAAATGTTGGCAGTTGGGCTGAAAAGCGACCGCTTGCGAAGATCCAGCCCATAGAGGTCAAGAAGATAGCTTTTAAGCCCGAGGGCGCGAGCATTTTCTCTGGCGATATTGTGGGCTTCGCTGTCGTTCATTTGCTTGTCGCCAATGGCATCTCTAAGCAACTCCATTTCTTTGTCTGTAGGGGAGAGTACGTCATCATAAAATCCCGGGATTAGAATTTGCTCGTTTTCGTCCTTAATGGCAGAAAGAGCCCAAACAAGCCTCCATGCAGGATTTGGAATAGTTGTTGCTGAACCTGAGTGCATGTCTCTTGATGCACCCCGGGCTATGAGCTCCACATACAACATGCCTTTTACACCAAGGTACATGCCGGGCCTCCCGCTTGGGTTCATGTAGCCTGATTCCCAAACCCCGTAATCGGCTTCTAGCAGGCCGGCATTATCTCTGATGAACTCGCCAAGGTGAGGGCTTCCGATTTCTTCTTCGCCTTCAATCAGGAATTTCACCGTAATGGGCAATTGTTTCCTGAGCTTGAGCATTGTACCTACGGCCTGGATTCGTGCACAGGCATTGCCCTTATTGTCCGAGACACCTCTGGCATAAATTTTGCCGTCTCTGATGTCGCCACTGAAAGGGCCTGATTCCCATTCATCTAGCGGGTCCGGCGGCTGAACATCGTAGTGATTGTAAAAGAGCACTGTTCTGTCTGATTCGCCTTTAACTTCTCCATATACACACGGGTAACCGCCCCTGGTGGGAATGAGCCTGGCACTGATTCCATGGGTTTCCATGAGGCGCTTAAAATGTTGGGCTGCCTCATTCATCCCAACATTCTGTGCAGCAATGCTAGGCTTTCTAACCGCCTCTTGCAGCTGCAGAACAAACGTTTCGAAATTATCGTCTATGAATTTGGCTTCAGCTTTCTGTGTACTCAACTGTGCACCTCCTTGAGTCTTGCCTATCAAGGCTATTGTGCCTCGTTCGTCCTTTTAGGAAACCGGAAAGCACTTTGCCTATTTCCTGAAGTTTTTGACCCGCTGTTGAAGTTCCCGGATTGAGAGTGAGCGGCTAAGTTACATAGAACACTGCTTGTTGGCCATACTTCGTCATGGGTATGCATTTGCCCTTTTTGGGACGGCGTTCAATGGTGCACCCGCTGATCTATCTGGCCAACTCAGGCCGGCTCTTGGGAGTGAAATCCAAAATTATCTTCTTTTGACCGGATGAATCTGATACCATTTTGCAGGAGTCCGGTTATATCATGCAACATACCGGATAAGGGGTGTGAGATCATGGAAATTCAGAGTGTTCTGTATGGCGTCAATCTTGTTGATACTGATTTTTGGCTCAGTACCGGAGCCGTGGTAGCCAGGATAGGCGCGGTTATCGTCATGGCATTGCTGGTGGTCAAGATTGGCAACTCTTTGATTAACAAGCTTCTTTCTGAGCCAAAGGGCAAGGTTCCGGGGTTGCCAATCGATGAGGCCCGGGCAGAAACCCTTTCAGGCCTCTTGCGCAGCACTCTCAGATATGTAACCGGTATAGTGGCGCTTCTAATGGTCTTGGATTTGCTGGGCATTGACACTAAGGCGCTTCTTGGAGGTGCGGCTGTACTGGGGCTGGCAGTGGGCTTCGGTGCTCAGAACCTGGTCAGGGACGTAATCACAGGGTTTTTCCTCATATATGAGAGGCAATATGACGTTGGCGATTATGTCACCATAGCCGGCGTGTCCGGGATTGTTGAGCAAATTGGCCTTAGAACCACTGTTTTGCGTGATTGGTCAGGGGATGTTCATACGGTTCCAAATGGGTTAGTGGAAAAAACTACGAACAGCAGCAGAAGGGGGTCCAGAGCTCTTGTTGAAGTCCCGGTATCATATGCGGCAGATTTACGGCAAGTGATCGACATTATGGAACAGGTTTGTGAACAGGCCGCAGAAGAATTGCCGGCAATTCGCGAAGGCCCCAGGGTATTGGGTGTTAAGCAATTGGGTGAGTCGGGAGTAGTGCTTCTTGTTTGGGCAAGGGCCGAACCTTTGAGCCAGTGGAACGTGGAAAGAGAACTGCGCTTGAGAATCAAAGAGGCTCTTGATACTGCCGGCATTGAAGTTCCCTATCCCAGGCTGGTGGTTTGTGGCGAGTCTCACAAGGAAGGCTGCAGGTAATTTCGAATCGCGCTTTGCGATGCAGTTTGTCCGGTAATCTAATCAACAAAGGAGCCTAGAGGTGGGCGTTCGAGTCAGCCCACTGTCCGGCCCCTTCGCTTGTTACCTTGAGCTGGCATTACCCTTTGCAGAGCAGATCGTCTACCGGTGGGCAATCGGATTCGCAAGGCTCGCAAAATTCCCATTCAGGGCATGCACCGTTATTGATCGTTAGGCACCTGGTGAAAATAATGTAGGTCACGTGGCCTGGACAGCAGCAATCGGTTGTAGAGCACCTGCCTTCTCCGCTTTCCGGAAGTTCGGCCATTTCTCTTGCCGCCTTGATCAAATTCCTGTGTACCATTGTTTCACCTCCAGCAGGGTTTAGGAGTCGCTACATAATATGTTCCGGGAGGTAAGTGGTTACAGGAACCTGATTATTGTCAGTTTGAGATGAGGTCTAACATGGCAGCCATGGGGAGGGGACACTGTTCTTGGTATCCCCTCCATTTTCAATTGGAACGATTGTGGAAATCGCATCAGCGCAGGCTGAGATAGCCTGCTATGTTTGCCTTCTCTACCTTAACCGGCTTTATTTTGCCCTTAAGCGATGTCATCAGAGATGTTACGCCCGGGCCGTGGCCTGAAACAAACGAGTCACCGTGGACGACTATTCCGATAATCACTGCGCCGCGCCTGTAACTTCTGCCGTAATAGGACGATGAATCCATAATCGCAACTATGTCGCCAAGCCTGATTTGGTCAAGCCCCAGCTCTTTGAGCCGCTCTTCTTCCATAGATGTAATGTCATAATCTCCGGATTCCGCTGATGATGCGCCCAGCCCGCTTCCCATGAATTCAGGGGGTATCATTGCAGTTACCGGAACCTCAAGCACACCTTCTTTTTCAACAATGTCCATCTTATTCGCTAAATCCGGATCTAGGTTTAAGCACTTTATGTCGGGGTAATCAGTGAGCTCAAGCCCTTGTCCAATCGATCTTACCTGGACCTTATCACCTACTTGAAGTTTCTCAAGCACGTCGGGCTCAAAGTGGATAAGCACATGCTCTATACCGCCATGCTTACCGGTTACCGTACCCATTGCTCCTTTGGCATCCCCTGAGATTACATATGCTGTGTTTCCTATGCACGACAAGGTGTTATATCCCCGGTTCGGGCCTTCTTCCTTGTGTTTCGTGCTTACACCCGGTTCGATGTGATCGCCGGCCCACCCGAAGGCAGGGTCCCCTACTTTTACGTTGTAGGCTATTCCGCCTGTTCCAGGTGTGACCCTTATGCGCCCGTCGTAGCACATCCTGGGACGAGCTACAGGTGATGATACCTCTCCCATAACCGAGAGCATTACCAGCCTGTCTTTGTTTGTTTTTATCATGTGTCTAAGCCTCCTGTTCTTCTAAATGCAGAAACCATGGTTCCAAATGTTCAGGCCACATACTGCGTAAGGTGCCACCCATTTATTGAAGGGGCAGCTCATAACTGTCAGCTTGCTTTTCAAGGTGGGAATCAAACCACCTTAGAATCTGATTAAGCCTGTGCACCCGCAAGACAGGTTTCCCGCTTCTTGAGAGCTCGTGATTGGATTCAGGAAACCTTGCCATTTCAACCTTCTTCCTGAGTTTCTTCAGCGCTACGTAGAATTGCTCTCCCTGTTCAATGGGGCACCTCATATCGTTCTCTGCATGGATTATGAGAAGGGGAGTGTTGACGTTTTCAACGTAGGCAATAGGCGAATGCTTCCACAGCAAGTCCCGATCATTCCAGGGATTGCCCAGGAGCTGGGTTTCGGTAAACGTGTATCCGATGTCAGATACGCCAAAGAACGAAAGCCAATTTGAGATGCTTCTTTGGGTTACGGCAGCTTTGAACCGGTGTGTATGCCCTACAATCCAGTTGGTCATGAAACCTCCGTAGCTACCTCCGGTTACACCCAGGTTATCTCCATCGATGAAGTCAATGGCAGTGGCAAAGTCTGTCCACGCCATCAAGTCGTCGTAATCCATTCCGCCGTAGTCGCCTATGACCGCATGGAGGAACTCCTGGCCAAACCCCTCGCCTCCCCTGGGGTTAGTATAGATTACGGCATATCCGGCTGCTGCCAGTATCTGAAACTCGAAGAAGAAATTCCACCCGAACATAACTGCAGGGCCACCGTGAATTTCAAGGACGGCCGGATATTTGTGCCCTTCTTTGTACCCTATGGGCTTCATGATCCAGCCAAACCTGTCTTGTCCGTCACTTGATTTAAAATTGTGTTCTTCAGGCCCGCTCAGGTACACTTCATCAAGCAATTGCTTGTTTTCGCAGGTCAGCAGGGTGTCCTCGCCGGAATCCAGGCGGAAAACGCCAATGTCTCCGGGTATGGTTGGAGTGCAAATGGCAGTGGCGAAGGTTGTTCCTGATTGATCCAGCGTAAAGCCGAATATTTGCCTTTTGCCATCTAATACCTGTTCTACCTTGCCGCCTTCAACCGGCACAGAAAACAATGAGGTTTCGCCGTTGTTGCTTGCCAGGAAATAGACAGCCTTGCCATCGGGGCTCAACGTAGGCCCGGATTGCGACGGGCCGAAACGGGAATCTCCTGACATGCTGTCTCCGATTCCTCTGTCGAAGCCCCCGGTAAGCATGAGCGCTTCGCCACCATGAGCTGGTATTTTCCATATACGGGACAAAGTTGCTGAGCCGTGCTCTCTCTTGTGTCCTGCGTATACAATGTATTTTCCGTCCGGGGTCCAGACAGGCGCTC
>DUTL01000215.1 GCA_012842105.1 Candidatus Fermentithermobacillaceae bacterium
CAGCACTGCAGTGCCTTCTATGTCTACCTGGTCCTTATCAAGGTGCACTTTTTTGACACGGGAAATTTTGAGAGGTGTAAGCGACAAAGAGACCAGAGTGCAAATACGGTCACCAACTTTGGTTCCGTTTTTGCCTTCTACCTTCGGGCCGAATTCACGGATTCTCCCTAGCAACATCCCACCTGAACCGGTAACAGGATTGTGCATCTTTCCGCGCTTGCTTACAATATCCATGACTATTGATGCCACATGCGCCTGTTTCTGCGCTTCGTCTGTATCAGGATCGCACCCTGATACGATCTGCTTAAAACTTGCCGCGTCCACATTGAGGGTTTCCACATCTATGAGTATTTCGTTGTCATGGATTTCCGGGGAGTTATCCACCTTCCACGCTGCTTGAGGCAACACACCCCCGGGTTCGACTACTCTATGGGTGCCGTACGCGCATCCGGTTTTGCATTGTTTCGTCATTTGAACACCTCCGGTAGAAAATTACGTCAGCAATCTAGCAAGTTCCTCATAAACCTTACTGAGCGAATCCCTCATAGGACTTACTAAGGCAAATTGTGTGCCATGGAGAGTCATGCTGCTTTCTGCAGTAGCCGGAACCCCTGGTTCCCTGTAAACCCTTGCATAAGAGGGCTTTGCCTTTTACGGATCCATGTGAATTTTCTATATATTGCGGCAGGGATTAGGCTCCTGGGTGCCGAATATTGGTCATGTGTAAGCAGGTGCCCAATTTCAGGCAGACAGGCAAACCACAAATTGCTAAGTGAGGAGGATAAGCCCTGGACTTGTTAACTGCGCTTCTTGAGGTGCTTGAGGTGGCCAGTGAAGGCATCCACCTGGTCAATGACGAGGGGGTAACCGTTGTCTACAACAAAGCCGCCTCTGAGTTTGACGGGCTCTTGCCAGAGGAGGTACTGGGAAAACATGTGCTAGACGTTTTCCCGTCCTTAACCCATGATTCAAGCACTCTGCTCAGAGTGCTGAGAAGCGGAATTCCCGGGATAGCCCGTCAGCAAACATTTTCCAACTACAAAGGCAAGAAAATCACTACCATAAATTCAACGCACCCCATCATAGTGCACGGCAAGGTAATAGGGGCGTGTGAAGTTTCCACAGATATTACCCGGATCAAAGAAATGGCTGAAAGGATCGCCGATTTAGGCGAAGAACTTCGCAGCCAGGAGCCTGCGGGAAAGGCCGGGCAGGTAAGGGCCGGTGAACGCCGGCTTGAGTTTTCCCCAAAACTGTACACTGTAGACGACATTGCCGGGCAGTCTGCGTTGATGAGAGATGTCAGGCGCAGGGTAATGCAGGTTGCACGCACTCAATCCAATGTGATCGTTTGGGGAGAAACAGGCACAGGGAAGGAACTTGTTGTCCAGTCCATACATTCAGCCTCAGACAGGGCCGGGTTTGCTTTCGTTGCTCAAAATTGCGCCGCTCTGCCTGAAGGTTTGCTTGAAGGCCTGGTATTCGGCACTTCCAAGGGTGGGTTCACAGGCGCCCGGGATCGCCCGGGCCTCTTGGAATTGGCATCCGGCGGCACCTTGTACCTGGACGAAATTGATTCCATGCCTCTGGCGCTCCAGGCAAAACTCCTGCGTGTAATACAAGAGCAAAGAGTGCGGCGCCTGGGAGATGTGAGGGAAAGGCCTGTAGACGTAAGAATCATTGGCTCAACAAGCATACCTCCACGGCAAGCAGTTGAACAAGAACTCTTGCGCCCTGACTTATATTTTCGCCTTGCAGTTGTCGAGATCGGGGTGCCGCCTTTGCGGAAGAGGCAAGAGGACATTCCCCTTTTGTGTTCCCACTTTTTGCATAAACACAGCAGCAGGGCGGAGGCCATTAACATATCGCCTGAGGTGATGTCTGCCTTTCTCACCTATGCGTGGCCTGGAAACGTAAGGGAACTTGAGCACGCCGTAGAAGGCAGCCTTGCATTCGCAAAAGGGAACACTATTGAACTTGAGCATATACCTTCAACAGTAAGGGGTATCACTGCTGCAGCCGCCCTGTTCAGAACAATAGCCCAGGAGAGCCATGAGAAAGCGCCGGGTGCTCCTCAGCCCCTGCCGGCAAGCCACAGCGCCGGAAAGAATGGCCAGATCCCGCACCCTTCGCACTTTGAAGTAAACGCCAAACCTTCCGGGCCGGAAAGTGGGCGCACAGACAGCCCTACGCAAACCGGCAATCTCAGTACACCTGGCCGGGGCCCGGTTTCCCATAAAGATTCCATCAGAAGCGAACTAAGGAGCCATGAGAAAGCCGCCATAGAAGAAGCGTTGAAGCAGGGTGGTTCTGTGTCTCAGGCTGCCCGGATTCTGGGAATACCAAGGCAGACCCTGCAGTATAGAATGAAAATTCTCGGAATAGCGGCGCCCGGGCGCTCGAAGGTTTCAAAGTAACAGTGGGTGTGTCTTATATTGCGTACCGGTTCACTGTAAGACACACCCTTTATATTCTTTCCGGCTTACTCACGCCTATTCGCCGGAACAACAGGCAAACCTAACCAGAAGCTAGGGCCTCGGGAGTCCATCGAGAGCCCGTCGGAATCACCCCGGAAGCCCTGGGTAGCCCTAACCCTGGCCGGTTCACATGGATTCAGAGGCTGAGACTCCCGCCATCCGCAGTGCGTTTGCAAGCACTATCTGGCAGACACGCGCAACATACAGCCTGGCGGCGCTCAGATCCTTGTCGTCCCCTAACACCCGGCACTGAGTGTAGAAAGAATGAAATGCTGCAGCAACGTTCATCATGTAATTAATGAGCCTGTTTGGCTCCCTGGCCTCAGCGATTTCGTATACCTCTTCCGGGAAAGCGGCAAGCAGCTTCATAAGCTGAATTTCAGCGGTTTCCCTGATTAACGAGAACTCAACCTCATTAGGGCCTAATGCAGGAACAAACCCTTCTTGCCTTGCCTGCCTAAAGATACTGGCTATCCTGGCGTGTGCATACTGCACATAGTAAACAGGGTTTTCATTTGACTGCAATCGTGCAAGGTCTAGATCAAAATCAAGGTGGCTGGAAGGCGCTCGCATCAAGAAGAAAAAGCGGCACGCATCTTTGCCTGCTTCTTCCAGAAGCTCGTCCATAGAGATAAACTCTCCGCCTCGCTTAGACATCTTCACAACCTGGTTGCCCCTTACGAGCCTTACCGTCTGGGCAATAATCACCTCAAGGCTTTCTTCAGGGTAACCAAGAGCTGCAATTCCTGCTTTGAGCCTGTCTACATACCCGTGATGATCAGGGCCGAGAATATCTATGAGATGGTCGAAACCACGCTCCAACTTGTTTTTGTGGTATGCGATGTCAGGTACCAGGTACGTCATCTCTCCGTCTGACTTTACCACGACCCGATCCTTGTCATCTCCAAACTCTGTGGACTTGAGCCACAATGCTCCGTCCTTTTCGTATAGAAACCCTCTTTCAGACAGCTGCTCCAAAGTGGCTTCAGGAGCCCCTGCTTCCCGTAAGCTTTTCTCCGAAAACCAGGTGTCGTACTGTAAGCCGTATTCAAGCAAAGTGTCCCTTTGTTTTGCAACCATATGCGATACAGCGTACTTCTTGAGCCACTCGTGCCTTTCCAGGCCGGAAAGCTCAAGAAGGCTGTCTGCTTTCTGAGAAACCAGCTCCCCGGCAATGTCTACAAGGTATTCGCCACGGTACCCATTCTCGGGCAAGGGCGCATTTTCACCCAGTTGCTGCCTGTACCTCGCTTCCAGGGACTGAGCCAGTAAATCTACCTGATGGCCTGCGTCGTTTACATAAAACTCCCTGGCCACCTGGTAGCCAGACGCTTCAAGCAAAGATGCCAGGCAATCCCCAATTGCCGCTGCCCTTGCATTGACCACATTCAAAGGGCCTGTGGGATTGGCGCTGACGAACTCAAGCAAGATTTTCTTCCCGGCTCCATAATCAGTGGAACCGTAAAGGGGCCCCTTCTTCCATATGTCCGCCATGGCTTTCTCCAGCCAACCTGTACTCAGAAAGAAATTGAGAAATCCCGGTCCCGCGATGTCAACCCGCTGAACCCACGAGTCCTCCAATGAAAGGTAGCGTACAATAGCCCCTGCAACAGACCGGCCGTCCGATTTCACTTCGCTTGCCAAAGCCATGGCCACGCCTGTGGCAAAGTCACCTTGCTCGGGTTTGGCAGGCATATGTATTTTTATTTCAGCCTCCACATACCCGGGCAAATCTCCTTTTTGCTTTGCTTTGTCAATTGCTTTAGCTATTCTGTCTTTAATGTCATTCTTAACTTGATTCATAATACTTGAGCTCTCGTCCACCGGGGCACATCTCCTTTCGCAGCACGAATCAGCTGCTGTCACTTCCCGTCAGGAGTCAGTAGTAAGAGACTCTCTCTCACAACAGCTGCGGCGAGTAGCCCTGTTTGGCCTGTATTATCGTAAGCGGGCGCTACCTCGACAAGGTCTGCGCCTACAATATTATTCCCGGCAAGATATGCAACTGCATCCAGCAGTTCTTGCGACGTAATCCCGCCAGGCTCCGGAACACCTGTTCCCGGCGCAAAGGCAGGATCAGCTACGTCGATATCAATGGTAAGGTACACGGGACGGTTGCCTATCTTAGGCATTATAGATCTTAGCGGTTCTATCACCTTATAAAAGTGAACTTCTGAAAGGCCCAGGGTCTCTTCCAGCTCAGCCTCACCGGCCGAGCGTATTCCAAGCTGGTACACCTTTCCCGGCCCCAGCATTTCAATGATTCTGCGCATTACCGTCCCATGGGAAAACCTTGTTCCGGTGAACCTGGATCTCAAGTCTGCGTGGGCGTCAAACTGTATCACCACAAGGTCCGGGTACTTCTCCAGCATGGCCTGTACCAGCGGGTATGTAATGAGGTGCTCGCCTCCTACGGCCATAAACCGGCGCCCGCTCTGCAAGATCTCCCGTGCGGCAATCTCAATAACAGAAATCGCTTTTTCCACGTTTCCCATTGGCAAAACCAGGTCACCTGCATCATAATAGTCTTCCGCCAATAGAGTGCGCTTTTGCCTTAAAGAAAACTCTTCAAGGGCTATTGACGCTTCCCTGGTTGCAGCCGGCCCAAACCTGGTGCCGGGCCGGAACGATGTAGTCTCATCCAGGGGAACCCCCATTATTACACAGGGCGCCTTTGCATTGAAAGACGACCAGAGAAACTTATGGGGATGAACCCACTCAGTGCCATGATCTCCAGACAATACCGGGTACCTCCAAGTGAGTATTGGTCAATCCATGATTCCCACGTCACGTTTGAGTTTAGGGTTGAGCACAAACACCCTGTCGTGAATTTCTGGCGAGTAGAACTTCAGGTTCCATGAATCAGCTGGCTTGCGCAGGGGTTTCTCAGGATCCCGCCCGAAAGAGCCACACGTGAAACTCCACCATCCGCCCGGATAACTCGGAACAGGGGCCGTATAAAGTTTGGCCACCGGGAAAACCTTGGCTATCCTTTGGTAGATATCCCTGACCATGCCCGGAGTTGAAATCGGGCTTTCAGTTTGTGCGCACAGCATGCCGCCTGGCTTCAGTATCTTGGCTATGGAAGCATAGAACTCGGGCATAAACAAAGCCTCGCCAGGGCCTTCAGGATCTGTCGAATCTACCAGGACCACATCGAACTTCTCGTCTGTGGTAGCGACAAACTTGAGCCCATCCTCGATTAACACTGTGGCCCTTGGATCACTGAACCCGGTGTTCCAAAGGGGCAGGTACTTCTTTGATGCTTCAATTACTTCGCCGTCAATGTCGACCATTGTGGCTTGCTTTATTTCGGGGTGGCGCATAGCCTCCCTGAGCGTACCGCCATCTCCTCCGCCGATTATCAATACATGCTCAGGGTTCTCGTGGCTGAACAGGGGAACATGCGCCAGGCTTTCGTGGTAGAGATACTCGTACTTCTCAGTGGTTTGAATCACATTGTCTAATGTTAGCATCCTGCCGAATTCCACTGTGTCAAAAATAGCCAGCTCCTGGTATTTTGTACGCTGGGTGTAAACCACAGATTTGATTTGTACGGCTATTACAAAACCGTCAAGCCATTCCTCAGTGAACCATACTTTCAACTAAGTCCCCTCCGAGTGTAATAGTACAAATATCCTCGCCAAACATCGAAGGAATTATATCAGAAAAGAATAGCATGGTGAAACATGAGAACTAATATAGCCAACCATGTTGGCAGCCTGTCTTTAGGGGAACACTACTCATGCGGCTTGCAACCACGGCCGGTTCAGGCGTGTTGCCTTTCGCACAAAAGGCTGGTAAGCTTGGTTGTTCGGGAATAGGAGGAGTGAGGCATGGCAAAGACACCAAGTGCAATTGGAAGCGGTTCAAAGTCGGAAAACACATCCCAGGCAAAAACCATTCGCCTTAAACCCATTCTGCTTACCCTTTTCAAAGCAGGTGTTGTGATCGCTTTGATGTTTGCCGCATTTTTGGGTGCGCTCTTTGTATTCTTGCCTCTGCCTGAGCCATCGATTCCGGAAGCTACCCGTATATATGACATTAACGGAGACACGGTGTCTTCCCTTTTTGTTGAAAACCGGGTAGTGGTTCCATATGACGAAATCCCTGAAAGTTTTAAGAAGGCCGTGGTTGCAGTAGAGGATAAGAGGTTTTTCTCCCACAAGGGAATTGACTTGAGCTCTATTGGCCGGGCTTTTTTGAGAAACTTTAAGGCAGGGGAAGTAGTCGAAGGCGGAAGCACAATTACGCAGCAGCTTGCCAAGAATCTGTTCCTTACCCACGACAGGACTATAAAGCGCAAAGTGCTCGAAGCAATTTATACCGTGAAACTCGAAATGCGCTATTCCAAGGAAGAAATTCTGGAAATGTATTTGAACATCATCTATCTTGGCCACGGAACTTACGGTTGCGAAACAGCATCCAGGCTTTACTTCGACAAACCGGCAACAGGCCTGACACTGGCTGAATCGGCAATGCTGGCCGGAATAATCACAGGGCCGGAAATATACTCCCCGTACCACAGTATTGAGTTGGCTGAGAAGAGAAAATCCATAGTGCTCAACCTCATGGTTGAACAGGGAATGCTTGAAGAGGCCTTGATTTCCTCTTGTTTA
>DUTL01000216.1 GCA_012842105.1 Candidatus Fermentithermobacillaceae bacterium
AGAGGCTGACGGGTATTGCCGCTGGCCAGGTCCAGTATTTCCAGGGTGGTGATGTTAAACCATTTGCCTTCGTTAATAGGGCGGCTGTAACAGATCTCATTCCCTAAAGGCGAAAACAATACTTGACCGTTTAGAGGCATGGGCACAGGCAGCTCCCGATATTCATTCTGAGCTATGTCCATCAAATACAAGGCCGCCTGCTCACGGTCTTCAGAATCAGGGCCAGGGGCAGCCATGAATGCAAGCCTGCCATTGTCCGGGGAAACAGCGTAACTCAGAACATGAAGCCCATCATCTCCCACCAGTTTGCGGGCACAATCTTCTTTTTGCCTGCGCAGATCTTTGGGGCCTGAATCCAGGATAGGCCTCATGCAGGCCGAGCATAGTTCCTGGTAGTATACGCAACTGCAAACATGATCCTTGTCTATGTAGGTAAAATCGCCATAACGCTCTTTGCGTCTCTTCAGCGCTTCCTTGCGCTCTGGATCCGGGGCCAGAAAATACAGGCCCTTGCCGTCCGGCGCCCACTGAAAGGAGACTACACCAGCCTTAGCATGGGTGATTTGAACCGGTTTGCCCTCGGCCAGCAAAAACACCTGATCGGCTTTGTCATCGCCTTCACCCACCGGACTGAGCCAGGCCAGCTGATTAGCCACGGACCAGGCGGGGGAATGGGATTGATTATCCCCGGCAGTGACAGCTAGTCTGCTTGCTGTCCGGGCATCATAAATCTGGACGTGCTTACGGTACTCATTCTTGTCCCAGTTGGGCACGGATTCCACCCAGGCCAGCATGGCCCCGTCTTCGCTGACGGCCGGCTGGGATAGGCGCGGAATAGAGATGGTTTCTTCAATAGTGAGGTACGGTTTCATGTTTAAACCTCCTTTGTATCCTCTAACTTAACCCCAAATCGTCTTGGGGTGTCCCTCAAAACTAACACATTGACACCTTGGGGACAGTCACACGGCAACTCGAAAGGTTGGATTCCATAACCTGGATCCCAGAGAGAATCGTAATCCCAAGACCATTCCCTATTAGACCTATGTCGACTCCAGAAGCCGCTCCACCTGTCTCGACCCGAACCGGTTGCCGGCGTAGATCATCAGAAGTGCCAAAGCCGCCACCAATCCGTGTAAGATCATATCAAGTCTGGCAAACGATGATTCGGGATAGGCCCTCGTGGCTACCAGGATTGTAGGAAGCATCACCAGCAAAACAAGTACCATCACCACGCCCATGCTGGCAAGCAGCACCGTCACCAATTTCCCCTTTCCTTTTCCGCTTTTCGATGACCCGATCTCAACTCTGATCGTAAAATCCGGGAGGTAGGCGTCAAGGAGAATCTGAAACGAAGCAACTGTGGCTGCAATGGATAAGCCCGATAGCAATTCACGCCACAGCTGGTAATGAGGCAAACCGGCGAACTCAATAATGACAAAAAACGGCAGCATCAACACAACGCTTGGAAGCATGGCATAAATGAACTTAGCCCGGAACAAGTTTGCGCCGTCTGTGGGATTTGCCTGAAGAAGCCAGAAACAAGAGCCTTCACGGCTTAGAGAAATACCTCCGGTCTGAGCCCCTATGACAGAACCCATAAGGCAGGGCATCATCACTATCGTGCCAGAAATCATGCCCTTAGCCGATTCAAAGGACCTGTCTCCTCCCGAGACCCCTGCTCGAATGGTGTTATACGCGAAAAACCCTAACACAATGGCGCTTGTCGCCAGGCCGTACCAAAGCACAGGATCTCTGAAAAGCAGTTTCAGGTCCTTCCTCAGGACCAGGTCTTGGACAGGTTAATAGACCCTATCTGTTTCAGCACTTCCATGGGGTCTGCGCCTGTAGAAATCCTGGAACTGAGCATCTGAGAGGTAAACACTATGAACAATCCCAGAATGGCTCCGACAGCAACGAACAAACGCTTTAGTTTGGCACCCGGCAGGTACCTCATGGCGAAAAGCAGTATCAGTGTAACTGCCGCATGCACCGTGAGCAGCAGGAGCATGAATGACAGTACCATCATCAAATAAAACAAGAATCCAGCCCGGTTAACGTAGCCCCACGCAAACCAAACGGGCACGACAAATACCAGGGCCATAGGCACGAGGGTGGTATAAGCAGTAATGAATTTGGCTGCGAAAACTGATTGGGCCGGAACAAGCTGAGAAATACGATCACCAGAACATAGATAGCGAGGCCGTTGAATATGTTCACAGCCACAGCGTCAGCCATGCCCGGAACCGGAGCGAGATTGGAGTCGAGGTAATCAAAGAGCCTGTAGGCCCCGTAATAAGTTCCCACGCCCAGAGCAATATACATGAGAGAAACCAACCCCAACTGAATTTTGCTCTTTCGCTCCCCTCGCCTTCCCCTGCTGAGCAATGACACAAGATCCATTCTCAATATCATCCAGACATACTCCACAGTAACACCTTCTTCCATATGGCCGGGCATTCCCGGGGTTCTAGCCGTTTTGGTGAACGTTCTACGATTTACTGAGCCTGCGAGTTGTTCACACCTGACGACAGATGCTTGACCAGTTCCCTGTATTCCTCACCTCCGGTGAGTTTGAGGAAAAGATCCTCAAGGGAAACAGTCTCTTCTTCCGTTCCCGGAAGGACCCGCAGTCTCAGATCCTCGACGCTGCCTTCAGCAATCAAGCGCCCCTCATTGATTATACCTACCCGGTCGCACATCCTTTCAGCAATTTCCAAAATGTGCGTAGACATAAACACCGCTCCTCCCCCGCTTGCAACCTGCCTGACCACCTCTTTCACCACCGGGCGCTCTTTGGATCCAAACCAACGGTAGGCTCGTCCAGAAAGAGTACTCTGGGTTCATCAAGCAGCGCAGATGCAATGCATACCTTCTGCCTCATTCCGTGTGAATAGTTCCCCAGAGGCTCGTCTTGCCTGTCGCCAAGTTCAAACACGTACAGGAGCTCATCCATGCGTTCGGCGGCCTTCTTGCGGTCCATCTTCCGGAGATCAGCCACAAACTGCAGCAGCTCTCGGGCACTCAGCCTCTCGTACACGTCGGGAGTATCAGGAACATAGCCCAGCAGCGCCCTTGCTTCTACCGGTTCTTCCTTAACATCAACGCCGCATATTCTGGCCCGGCCCCCGGTAGGTGATAAAAGGCCACACAGCATCTTAATGGTAGTGGTCTTTCCCGAACCATTCGGCCCGAGAAAACCGAAAATCTCGCCGGGGCCAACTGATAACGTAAGGTCGCGAACTGCGGCCAGCGCCCCGTAGTTCTTGGTTAGTCCCTCTGCCCTAATCAAATCGTTCACTCCTCTTAGGTCAATGTTTCGCCGGGTATGGCCTCTTTCGATGTCTACCTCTCTCGCACATATCAGTTTCCCGATCCATCTGTTTTTGCCTCTCCCTGCTTCTTACCATTACGTATCCAGTTCGAAACTGTGCAATGCAGTATTGGGCTCTCAAATGCCAACTGGTCCGCACCCTTCTAATCACCAAAAACCAAACTGTGGTATATTTTACACAACAGGCAGGATATTACAAGGTCTCGAGTTGCACCCCCCAGAATCTGTGGGAACTCGATGAGCTGCCCTGGTAAGGAAATACGGTTATACTGATTGAAGTAGCAGTTCAAAATCGACGCAGGGATGTTAGTACATGTGGTTGTTTGAGAAAAGAAGTGTGGTAGTTGCTGGACGCGAACTATGTATTTCGCCGCACCCATAATGAAAAAATGACAGATAAAACAATAACGCTGCATAATCCGTAGTAGACAGCTAGGCCGGCTTCACCGGGGCTAAACAGCTCCGCTCCGATAAGGCCATAGAAGCAAGTTGCAGGAATGACCCCAAATACAGTGCCGAAAATGAAATCCTGATCCTTTACATTCAACAACCCTGAAGCAAAGTTGACCAGGTCAAAACTCCCAAACGGCAGGAGACGCGCCATAAGCACGCCCCATTTGCCGTAGCCCTTGATGAAATTGCTCATAGACAGAAGTTTTCCGGATGTCTCAAATCTTACTGCAACGGAATGGCCGAAATACCTGGTTAGGCGCATAGTCAAATAGCCCGCGATAACCTGGGAAACAATGCTCACTACCACACCTCGGAAAAACCCCAGAGCCATGGTGGAGGCCATCATGACGAAACACAAGGGCAGAATCGTGATAATCGCCTGAAGCACTGTAAGCATCAGTATGATCAAGGGAGCAGCGGGTCGATATGACAGAATGAGCTGCTTAAGCTTGGAAGGGTCATAAGCAGAATCAATCGCTTGAGCAATGAAGGATTGGGCGCCTGGAAAACACACATACAGATAGGCCAACGTCATCACCACCAACAGGAAGGCCAGCCAGCGGACCCATGATGTCTTTCTCATACCCATCCCCTTGTCACAATGACTCGAGAGCCTGGAAAACTGAGACTTCACTTGACTCGCCTAAGCTTGTAACGGAAGTTCTCTATCATGATGAACAGAAAAACTACGTTGACCCAGGCTAAGGCCATTTGGAGTCTATCCATAGGAACCTTCAACACCAGCAGTGAAACCGGGATAAGCGAAGGCAGCACGAACGGGAATACCTTTAGAGCGCTTTCATACCTGAACGGACGTTTTTGCACAGCGAAGTACATCTCCCATTCAAGGATATCCTGACCGGTTGTCTCAATGACCCGGGGCCTCACAACCTCATATATGTATTTGGCAATCGATTCCAGAGAATTCTGGTTTGATTGGTAGTTGAAAGCCAGCAAATCAATGGCAATTGTCACCATCAGAACAAACGTGATTAGCAAGTCATAAGATAAACCGCAAGATATGAAGCAAAACAGTGCAATCACCGAAACAAACCAAAACACCATGGCTAGATTAATTGTCCTATGCAGAAAACTGATTCTGTCGTTAAGTTCGTTACGCAAAACCTCGAACTCTTTCATTGCCCATTGTTGATTCCCCATTTGACCTCCGGTGCCATCCTTTCCATTATATGTATATCGAGCAATCACACCTTTGAAGCTTGTAACCGAGATTCAGTCAAGACAAGTCTACAACAGACAAGTTTCAAGTGTCTTACGAGTCTCTTTCAAATGTCTTACAAACTACAAGGTGGGATGGTCCGGTTTCATTGGGAACTGAGCCACTTGCTTAACATCAAACGTTCACATTGGGGCCAAACCCGGTAAACGTCAAACAGTATACACCTCGCTTTCCATTTACCTCTGAAGGATAATCTCTCTAAACACTAATTGGGGAGGTTTTCTTATGCCGACACCGAAGCAGCCTTCAGAACATCCAAATTGGGAGCAATTGATTGAGGAATACAGGAAAAGCGGCCTCGGCGTTAAAAAGTGGTGCGAGAAAAACAACGTGCCATTCTCTAAATTCCGGTACAGACTGTACAACCAAGACTGTTGTCTGCAACCATTCGGAA
>DUTL01000217.1 GCA_012842105.1 Candidatus Fermentithermobacillaceae bacterium
TATTTGATATTGTCAGCAGATGCTCCGTAGGCTGTAACGGTATCTCCCGTATCCACGCTCCCAGCAAAAGTATTGCCGGGTTGGTGCTGAATCAACACATCGGGGTTTAGTGTACATCTGGCCCAGTTGTCACCTACGGTAATCACCCGTCCGTCGCTGGCGAACACTTTCCCGCCCGCGGAAAAACCATGAGAGTAAACTTGACGGGTGATTACCGTAGGTGACAACTGGGCCAGATGTACACTAAACCCCGATGTGTTGATTCATCACCAACCGGGCAATACTCCTGCTGAAAGCGTGAATACGGGAGATACCGTTACAGCCTACGGAGCATCTGCTGATAATATCAAATATGTGTTAATTGAGGAGCCCCTGGGGACAAAGTCGCCCTTTGAAGGCTATCTTGTGAAGACTGATGACGGGCCGAGGATTTTCTCTGACGGCGCGTTGTTGCCTCTGAGCGTTCCGGGGAACATTGATGTAGTGGATGCTGAAAGACAGGTTAATGACAAAATTTCAGCCGTCCCTTCAGGCTCAAAGATTCAATTTTATGCAAACCCTGAAGGAAGCATAGTTTGGGCCGAGTACATCTGGAAAGCCAATGTATCAGTTGAGGGACGAATTGCGCTTATGTCGGGCCCTGTCATTTCAATACTGCCGTCGTGGGAAGAAGCGACAATATCCCTTAATACCGCTGTATTTCTTGGAAGAGACAGAAGGCCCTTTTATGACATCAAGCCTGGGGACACAGTTTTGGTAGCCGGGCCTTCCCAGGTGGATACTCGCTTTATCTGGATCAAAAACAGAATTTCCTTTGAGAGCGTCGTTGAAGGGTTCATGGGTGCAGGGGACGGCAGGCAAACGAGGATTTTCAATGAACTCGGCCGGTCGGGGCAGATCACTCAATGGGTTGTTGATACCAACGTAACTTTCGTTGATCCAAAGCAAAAGAAAAGCCTGTCATCTAACCAGGTGAACCACGGCGACAAAGTCAGGCTTTGGCTCGCAGCCGGCGGAAAACCTGTATGGGGAGAAGTGATTGAGAGAAATGAGATAAACCTCAGCGGCCACTACCTGGGGGAGCACAAAGGGCTTTGGTATTTTACCGGGTTTGAAGGGTTTGTGCCTGCCGGCAACCTGATTCTTACCGGATTGTTCAAAGATGAAGAACTTCAGAAGGGTTCCCGGGTGCATGTAGGCGGGCATGGCCAGTATATAAACTATGTGGAAGTACAGGAACTTGCGGAGATTGTCCGTTGGATTAACGGCACGGTGGTTTCCATAGAGAAAAATGTGATTGGAATTATGCGGAGCAGGTACTCTATCACAGAATACGGGCTTCCCAATGATATTTGGTATGTTGATTGGGAGGCAGGCGTCGACGGAAACGCCCGGAATCTCAACACTGGTGACGAGGTCAGAATAGGCTTGGGCTATGGCCGCCAGGCTGCCTTCATTGAACGAAGCCACTCACCCAGGTTCAAGGTTGAAGGTACCGTAACGGCGGTTTCGGGTAGGAACCTGACCATATCAGGTGAGTACGGCACTCTAAGAGCTGTCATACAATCCAACGCCTTTATATGCAGAAATGGTGAGATTGCCGGGTATTGGGAAATCCAGCCAGGGGACAGAGTTCACCTTGCAGGCTCAAGCGCAGATCTTATTGAACTTGTGGTAGGCACATCCTGAGTCTGGTATAGAACCTTCCATCGTTTCGCTCATAATTATTTCTAAGGCTCCAAGATCCCGGCGATCCACCGGGTAAAGGCATGTACGGGGCCGGAAAGCTTTTGCGCTTCTCGGTTTTGGGGCGCACTTCCTCGCTTTGCGCGCTGTCCAAAGCGGACACAGGCATATTTCATGTTGCCAAAGCCAAACTTGAATAGATTCAAGAGTGCTATAATAATTGGTTGGTGGTGATTACAGAGTATGGATGAGAATCTAAACAATAACGGGTTTCGGGTTAATGCGAAGGTGCGGAACGTGGCGGTGATCGCCCACGTAGATCATGGAAAAACCACTTTGATAGATGCACTGCTTAAGCAAACGGGAATATTTCGCTCTAACCAGGTGGTTGCAGAGAGGGTTCTTGATTCAAGCGAACTGGAGAAAGAGCGAGGAATTACCATCCTGGCAAAGAACACTTCCATCAATTACAAAGGCGTAAAAATCAATGTCGTGGATACTCCCGGGCACGCTGATTTCGGCGGTGAAGTAGAGCGCACCCTGGGCATGGTAGACGGTGCGTTGCTCTTGGTAGATGCATTTGAAGGGCCCATGCCACAGACCAGGTTTGTGGTTCAGAAGGCTTTGGAGCAAAAACTCAGACTCATTCTTGTGATAAACAAAATTGACAGGCCTGATGCACGCATTGATGAGGTGTACGGTGAGGTGTTTGACCTGCTGGTAAACCTTGGGGCCGGCGATGATGATGTAGATTTTCCTGTGGTCTACGCTGAAGCAAGGCGTGGGTTTGTTACATCCGACGTGGAGGCAGCCAAGAAATATTCGGGCATACAGAATAAATCCCGGTTTTCACCTGATGTCACTCCTGTGCTGGACTCAATACTTGAGAGGGTTCCTGCTCCCTATGCCCGTAAGGACCTGCCTCTTCAGATGATGGTAAGTGCTTTGTCTTATGACGATTATGTAGGGAGAATAGCTATTGGCAGGATTCACGCAGGGGTGCTTGAGAAAGGTGCTCCGGTTTCAATATGCAGGCCGGACGGAACCGTGGCATCCGGTGAAATATCGACCCTGTGGGTTTTTCAGGGCCTCAAACGCCTTGAAGTATCCCAAGTTGAAGCCGGTGACATTGGAGCCATAACCGGTATTGAGGAAGTTAGCATTGGGGATACAGTAGCCGGTTGCGATAACCCTGTGCCTCTTCCGCCAATAAAGATAGAAGAACCTACTGTTGTGGTTACCTTCAAAGTAAACGACAGCCCGTTTGCAGGTGATGAAGGAAAGTATATTACATCAAGGCATCTACGTGAAAGGCTGTTGCGTGAATCCAGGAAAGATGTAAGCCTCAAAGTCGAAGGCACTGACGAGCCTGACAGCTTCAAGGTTTCAGGCAGGGGAGAACTTCATCTTTCTATTTTGATTGAAACTATGAGGCGGGAAGGCTATGAGATGGCGGTTTCAAAACCTGAGGTCATTTTCAGAGCAGAAGAGGGTCACATCAAAGAACCCTTCGAATACCTTACGATCAATATTCCCGAAGAGCACGTGGGAAAAGTGATGGAGGAATTGGGGCCGCGAAAGGCTGAACTGATTGATATGCAGACCGAGGGAGATCACAGGGCCAGGCTGAGTTTCCTGGTTCCTACAAGAGGGCTCTTCGGGTTAAGGCCTGTATTGCTTGCCATCACCAAAGGAACCGGCATTATGCATCATGTATTCGACAGTTATGGTGATCACGCAGGAGCCATCGTTACAAGGAGAACAGGCGCCCTGATTTCATGGGAAACAGGGACTGTCACTGCCTATGCGCTTAGGAATGCAGAACAGCGAGGCGAGTTATTTGTGAGCCCCGGGGAGAAGGTTTATGCCGGCCAAGTCATAGGTGAGAACTCAAGGGCGCTGGATTTGGACATCAATGTTTGCAAGAAGCGGCATCTCTCCAACGTAAGGGCGGTTTCCTCCGAGGAACTGGTCAGGCTTACGCCTCCGAGGATAATGGGTTTGGAAGAAGCGATGGTATGGATCGATCAGGATGAACTTGTAGAGGTGACCCCTGCATCCATACGCATACGCAAGGCCATCTTGGATAGGCAGCAAAGATATCGGCTGCGAAAACCTGAAAACGCAGGCGAAGATGGCATCGTCTATTAGAAGACGGTATCGCCTATTGGAAGATTTGGGGCTGAACCGTGCGCAGGCGCAAACGTTTCGGCTGATATGTGTTAGAACGTGACATATGCGGGGCGGAACCGTGCGCAGGCGCAAACGTTTCGGCTGATGTGTGTTATAACGTGACATATGCGGGGCTGAAGCGTGCGCAGGCGCAAACGTTGCGGCTGATGTGTGTTAGAACGTGACATATGCGGGGCTGAAGCGTGCGCAGGCGCAAACGTTTAGGCTGATGTGTGTTAGAACGTGACATACGCGGGGCTGAA
>DUTL01000218.1 GCA_012842105.1 Candidatus Fermentithermobacillaceae bacterium
CCAGGTTTATGGAAGATCCTGTCCCATCAGGGCCTGCCAAAGGCAAATTCATACCCAGGCACAAGATAGACATTATGCTCGATGATTACTACACCAAGCGTGGCTGGACTCTGGATGGCATTCCAACCAAGAGTAAACTGGAGGAACTTGGGTTGGAATATGCAGCCGAGACTCTTGAAGAAGCAGGTTATGATCTCGGATAGCCGGCGCGGGCGCTTATGAGAACGCTTAATCAAGTACACTGACTTGATTGAGCAAGGTTTGGCACAATCTCAACCATGGATTCGTAAATGCAGGTTAACAGGCTTTCGGCCCGGGAGGCGTTTGATTCCGGATGCAATCAATCTGACAGGGCGCTTCCCGGGTATTGGCAATATCTTTACAAGCGATAATTGCACACGGGAGGGGGGCATCAGTCTTTGGAATCCTCGGAAATCAGAATCAAGCAACACCCAATACTTGACTTTCCCGAGAGGCGAAAAGTCAGGTTCTATTGGGAGGGGAAAGAACTCTTGGGGTACGAAGGCGAACCGGTAGCAAGTGCTCTTCATGCAGCAGGCATCAAGGTACTCCATAAGAGCATGAAAGAAGGCCGCTCACGCGGCTTTTTCTGCGCAATAGGCAATTGCTCTTCGTGCTTGGTGATTGTTGACGGAGTTCCCAACGTTCGGGCTTGCACCGAAAAACTCAGGGCGGGCATGCGCGTTGAAATGCAAAAAGGTGTTGGGCCTGCGCTGATAAGTAAGGAGTGACTTTCTTGAAGACTACGGAGCTAGCAATCGTAGGAGCGGGCCCTGCAGGTGTTTGCGCTGCTCTTGAGGCTGCCTCATATGGAGTTAAGGTCACCCTTATTGACAGGGATGATGAAATAGGCGGGCAGCTGGTGAAACAGACTCATAAATTCTTTGGGTGGCATGAGAAAAGCGCAGGAACCCGCGGAATCGTAATTTCCAGAAACCTTGCCGGCAGTGTGGAAGAAAATGCGAGTATTTGCTTTATGGGGTCCACTGAGGCGCTGGGGTATTACAAAGATGACGGTGTACTGCTCCTTGAGACTCCACAGGGAATTGAGAAACTCAAGTCCGGGAGGCTGCTGATAGCTACGGGAGCATGTGAGAAGATGATTCTTTTCCCAGGTAACGACTTGCCTGGGGTGTACGGAGCAGGGGCTGTGCAGACCCTGATGAATGTGCACGGCGTCAAGCCAGGTGACTCGGTGTTGATGATAGGCTCCGGAAACATTGGCCTGATAGTGAGCTACCAGCTTGTGCAAGCCGGTGTGAAACTTGCGGCGCTTGTTGAGGCATTGCCCGGAATAGGTGGTTATGCTGTACATGCTTCTAAGATCAGGCGCCTTGGCATCCCCATATTCACCGGATACAGCATTAAAGAAGCATACGGGACGGATTGTGTGGAGGGAGCGATCATTTGGCAGCTGGATGATAACTGGCAGGGAATCGCCGGTACTGAGAAAGACTTGAACGTTGATGTTGTATGCCTGGCTACAGGGCTTACTCCTTTATGCGAGTTCTTGTGGCAGGCGGGTGCCGGGATGGCCTATGTGCCGGCACTGGGTGGCTTCGTTCCTCTTTATGATGAGAACATGAAGACTACAGTAGACGGCATCTATGTGGCCGGAGACGTTGCTGGCATAGAAGAAGCTTCTACCGCCATGGCAGAAGGGCGCCTTGCAGGCCTGGCAATAGCTAACAGCCTTGGCAAGGTTTCCGCAGGGGAGTTTTTGGAAAAACGCAGGGTATCATTGGAAGAATTGGAGCAGCTAAGAGCAGGCCCTACCGGTAAGGCAATAGTGGAAGGGCTGGCTGGTTTGAGAGGACAAATGGGAAAGAGGGTGAGCGTGTGAAAGGCGGCATTCTTTTGACCACCGGTGTTCCGTCAAAAGAGCAGGTTGAGAGCAGGACGCCTCCGAAATCCCGCCGGGAAAGAGGTCCCTTTGTTGTGATTGAGTGTTTTCAGGAGATACCGTGCGACCCCTGTCATTATAGCTGTAAGTTTGGCGCTATCAAGCAATTCGAGTCGATAAATGATATTCCCGAGGTAGATTGGAGCAAGTGCACAGGTTGTGGCGTTTGCGTAGCTGCTTGCCCGGGGCTGGCAATCTTTGTGGTAGACGAGACTTTCAGCGACACTGAGTGTCTCATTGCCATACCTTATGAATTTGCCCCGTTGCCCGGTAAGGGAGATGCGGTGCGTTTGCTGGACAGGGCAGGCCAAGAGGTTGGAGGAGGATTTGTCCACAGAGTGCTTCCGGGAAAGAAGCCGCAAGGCACGCCTGTGGTTTGGTTGAGAGCTCCAAAGGAGCTGTCTATGACAGTCAGGAACCTGGAACCTGTTGAGAAGGGTGGGGTGAGCCATGGCTAAGGAAGAACATGACATTATCGTTTGCAGGTGTGAAGACGTAACCCTTGGGGAGATACGGAAGGCCATAAGAGAAGGCGCAACCACCCTGGACGAAGTAAAACGCATAACAAGAGCCGGTATGGGCCCGTGCCAGGGAAGAACTTGCAGGCTGCTGGTGGCAGGAGAGATTGCACGGTACCTGGGGAAGCCGGTTTCGGAAATTCTTCAATCTCGTTACAGGCCCCCTGTTAAGCCTGTAAAAATGGGTGATTTGTCCGTCATTTCAGAAGAGGGCGAAAACAGTGGTTGCAAGTGCCGCGAGGAGGTGACAGGCCAATGAAAACTTCAGCAGATGCAGTGGTAATCGGCGGAGGGGTAACCGGCTCTTCAATTGCTTATAACCTGATGAAGCATGGCATGAAGCACGTTGTTCTGTGTGAGAAAGACACTTTTGCAAGCGGTTCCACCGGGCGTTGCGGCGCAGGGGTTAGAGAGCAGTGGGGCTCTGAAGGAAATATCCGGATATGCAAAGCTTCAATTGATATCTTTGAGAAACTGCAGGAAGAACTCAAATACGACTACGACATGGAGTTTGTGCAAAAAGGATACCTGATGATGGCCTATACCGAAAAAGAATGGGAGCAGTTTAAAGAGAACGTAGAAGTTCAGCACAGGTTGGGAGTCAATGCTGTGATCTGCACTCCCGGCGAAGCAAAGCAAATTGTGCCTGCGCTTAACACTGAAGGGATGTATGGCGCAACGTACAATTCCAGGGACGGCCATGCAAACCCGTTTCATACAACCAGGGCTTATCTTAAGGCGTTTGAACGCCTTGGCGGCCAAGTCAACTGTTTCACGGAAGTTACCGGGATTGAAGAATCCAGTGGCCGGATTACAAAAGTGAAGACCGATAAGGGTGACATATCCACTCCGGTAGCGGTAAACGCAGCAGGGCCCTGGGCGGCTCCTGTTGCTGCCATGGTTGGATTGGAGCTTCCCCTGTACACCGAACGGCACCAAATCCTGGTTACCGAGCCTGTCGGACACCTGTTTGACCCTATGCTCATGTCTTTTTCTCTAGGCATTTACTGTCAGCAGACTCCCCATGGTTCACTGGTTATGGGAATAGGGGATCCAAATGAGCCAAAGGGGTATGACACAGGGCATTCATGGCAGTTCCTCAAAAGAATGTCTGATATTATGTGCAGGCTTGTCCCGGCCCTTGAAGGTGTGAGGGTTGTGAGGCAGTGGTCGGGCCTGTATACTATCACGCCTGATGCCCACCCCATCCTCGGAACTGTTCCTGGCATTGACGGGTATTACCAGGCAGTTGGGTTCAGCGGGCATGGATTCATGCTTGCTCCCATAGTGGGGCAAGTAATTTCCGAGATGATCCTGGGCAAAGAGCTTTCCATCGACATAAGCGACCTGGATCTTGGACGCTTCGAAAGAGGTGACTTGAGAGTAGAGCCGTCAGTGGTTTAGCACCGCGGCCGTATCTTCCCCGGTTTCATTCTATACGTGCTGTGCAGGGGATCCTGAGAATCTGGTAGAATTGGAATCAAGACAGAATGTATGACAGCCTGATGGCCGCTTGGCAGTTGCCAGGTTAAGCAGGGGTTGTAGAGGGGGAGATGTAGATTGCTGGATAATATAGGCCGCTTGCGGAAGCCAAGCAAGATTACTGAGATGATTACTGACAGGATTCGCGGGATGATAGAAGATGGCGTACTCAAGCCCGGCGACAAACTGCCCACGGAAAAGGAGCTGTGTGAGGGGTTCGGAGTGGGGCGTTCATCAGTAAGGGAAGCGCTTCAATCTTTGGAGTACATGGGTTTGGTTGAATCCAGGCCCGGTGTCGGCCGGTTTTTATCTTTGGATGCCACGGCGCTTATCAGCTCTCAGAACTGGAGGTTGACTCTGGATCAAGCGCCTGCTTTTGAACTCATGGAGGCCAGAAGGATCCTTGAGGTAACCACAGCACGGCTTGCAGCTGAGAGAGCTACCGACGAAGTTATTGCCAGCCTTGAGAAACTGCTTGGGGAAATGAAAGCCGTAATGGACGGCGACATGGACCTGTATTTCGAAAAGGAACTCAATTTTCACCTCACACTTGCAGGGGCGTGTCAGAATGCCGTGCTTACAGAACTTGTACACATTCTGATCCGGAGGGTCAATAAGGACGCTGAGAGATTTTTGAGGACCTTGCCCTATACTTTTGAGCTGACTGTCAAGCAATTTGAGGCTCTTGTACAAGCTCTACACGACGGAGACCCAATATCTGCAGGGGACAGTATGCATGCACACCTGGACAATGTAAGAGACGCTTTGAGCAAAGGAAAAACCGGCACAACCTGATAGCCTAAGCTTACAGGAGGTCCCTGAATGAGATTTCTGGCCGGACTCCTATTATTGATTTGGAACCTCTCAAACTAAACAGGTATTCTTCACCCACGGTGTAAATATGCATTTGTTGAAGGAGGTTTCCCGGTGAATGGAGAACCCCTATTTGGATGTCAGACAATCTGACGCGGCGGGTTTTCGATGGTACCCCAAAAAACTGCATTGTTGTGTCTTCACGGATGACACCAATGTGCCGGAGGAGGTATGAACCATGACAACCGGAGGAAAAACGGCCCTTGTTGAGGCCTACCGGGATTTTGATGCCAGGTGTGCAACTGTGCTTGACAGGTTCAAGAATGCCCGGGAATATGAGGCCGGCTTATATGTGCCCTGCAAAGAGGACAGGCAAGAAGCCACAAAACAGCTCGAAACTCTCTTGGATGAAGTTTCAAACCTACCCGCTCCCGGCCCTGTTTGTTCGAGCTGTTTTGTGGCTTCTTGCCTGTCCTCTTTGCAGGGCACATATAAGCCGGCCTCATATTCCCGGGCATTCTTGAACCTGTCAAGCACAGTTGCAC
>DUTL01000219.1 GCA_012842105.1 Candidatus Fermentithermobacillaceae bacterium
CCGGTTCTGCAAAAAGGCATGGCCGAACTTGCCAGGGAATTCGATGTGCCTTACGTAGTTGACAACGCATGGGGGCTTCCCTTTGTCGGCCATGACCCCAGAAAGACAGGCGCCGATATAGTCATCTACAGCATGGACAAAGCCACAGGCTCAGGAACCTCAGGCCTCATTATCGGGCGTGAAGACGTTATGGTCCCGGTAAGACGCGCTCTTGGAATGCATGGCGATAGGTACGGTACCACGGCTTCTTATGGAAAAGCAGCGTATGTAATCCTGGATCCGGGCAAGGAAGCTCTGCTTACACAAGTTGAGGTGCTAAAGGACTTAAGAGATAACCCGAAACTCTATACAGATCAAGTAGACCGGCTGTACAATATCGTGATTTCAGAATTCGACAAAGTACATCCTAAGTTGAGGCAAGGCCTTAGAATAACGAAGTCTTACAATTCATCAACAGTGGAAATCAACTATGAAGATACATGGAAAGACGGAATGGGCTTCCCCATTTTCTCCATTGAAGACATGTATGCAGGCTCCCACTTGCTACAGGTAGGCTGTGGCCAAATGGGCATAATAGCAACAATATCGTATGACGCAAATATTTTTATTTCACCGGGCCAGGGCACTTGCGACCAAGAAGGAAACCTTATTGAAGAAAGAATGCAGCTGGCAATCAAAGGGTTGGCTGCATTAATGGAGATCATAGGAAGGCACTCAGGTTTTCTGTCCTAAGCCCTTCCCCGCATAGGAATTGCGCTTGGTACCAGAGGCAGGGAGTTCAATACCCGCCTCTGGTTTGTTTCCAGACCCAACCACGGGCTGTGTTCCGAGGTAGCACAGCCCGCTCCATACAGTTCTAAAGCCTTGCGTACCCGGCTTCAGCAACCTGGTCAAGCCAGTATAGAAGGGCGTAAGATGAAACAGCCAGCAGTATCCCTGATATGCCATAAAGCCACGCCGGTGATACCCCCATGAGATGAAACCCTCTTATGACGAGTGCCAGAATACCCAGATAGAGCAAGGAAAACAAGCTCGCCACCAAAGTCTGGAAGTTGCTTTTCATGGCCTGCTGAGGGTCTGTCCATCTCAATTTTGGCCTGTACAAGTCATTCAGGAGGCATATAGTACTCACCGGAATGGAAACCAGGATACCCAGGGCCATAAGTATGAAAAACCTGGCAGGGCCAAGGTTGAAAAGCCACGTGCCCGCTGCGCCAAGTATCACAAGCTGTGCAAGCGCGAACAATGTGCTGTAAGCGAGTTTGGCCCGCATTTGAACCCTGGGCGAAACAGGGATTATTTTGTTGAACCAGAACATCTGCCCCTCACGGGATACAGCAGTTGATGCAACCTGGTTGATTCCGGTGAATACACCATGTATCCCCACCATTGCCAGCACTACCACATCCCTGGCTCCCGCACCCAATACCATCTCCACAAAACGGGCTAGTTCGTGCCCGCCGCTTAAATACAGGGACAGAGCAATGATTGGCAATATCAACAAGTTCAGCAAAACGGTCAGGAAGAAGTTGGGGGTCCGGACTATAACCCTGTGATCTCTAAGCATCATTGCAGACAGTGGCATTTTGGGTTTGGCAAAGATTGCTCCTGGCTTTGTGGAAGCACGCGAAACAGGCTTCTTGCTTGCTGCAGGAGCTCCCGTGGCAATTCCGCCTAAGAACCAACGTTGGCCAAACGCAATCACCAGGTTGAGCAAACCAATTGATATCCCAGAGTAGAGAAACAACCCGAGTAACTTTCTGCCTGCATCTTCACCGGTCAGAGCCCAGGCTGCCCATTTCAGTAACGGATAGTATCCTGCAGCCGCGCTTACCAGGCCGTTTTTCTCCATCAATTTGGCTATGAAAACTTCAGGGCCATGGCGGGCAATATTTGTGTTGAGGTATTGAAAACCCATTACAAGTACAAAAATAAGAAGGCCGAACAACACTCGAAACAAATCCCGCTTGCGTGTACCGGAGGTAAGTTTCATTACAGGCACAAGAAGCAACACACTTATTGCCAAGGGAACTGCCGGAATAAGCAGAAATACCGGCAGAGCCGCGGGCCAGTACAAGACGCCGCCCAAATTGACACCCAAAGTTATGAGAAAAGGCCCTGCCACAATCAACGCAAAAACCAGTTGCCCTACATAGACCACGAATATCTTGCCGTACATTATCTGCCATGGTGTAAGCGGAAACGACTGGAGCATCTCTAAATCGCTGCTGTAATAAAGGCTGGACATCAAATGGCTTAGCCCAAAGAACACCACAAGAATTTGCGCTGCCATGACAGCCATGACTACGGCCAACCCGGGCTGATTCACGCTAATAAGCTCCCGGGACAGTGTGTTGGCAAGTCCGAACAGCATTACAGTGAAGGGAACAAAAGCCAGGGCCATAAGTCCGAGGTAAAGATAACCATACTTGCGCTTGCTTTCGTCCAGGCCTATATTCTCGGCAAGTTTCGCAGGGCTGTACTCAACTTTGAACTGCATCCTCAAAAGTGACCAAAACGGCCTCCGTATGCCCTTCGTCCTAAGGCCCTTTATACCGCTGCTCATAATGATCCTCCCTTCATAGCCTGTTACTTTGCCAGGGAAGCCAGCTGCTCTTGAGGAAGTCTGGCTCCCGTTACTTCCAGGAATATTTCTTCCAGGGATTTATCCCCTTCTTGTGCAAAGAGGTTTTTCATCTCTTCTACAGTATTTACAGCTATGAGTTTGCCTTTATGGATAATACCCACACGGTCGCACAGCCTCTCAGCCACTTCCAAAACGTGGGTGGAGAAAAAGACGGCTCCTCCTTGATCGACGTGGGAACGCATGAGCTCTTTGAGCAAAAATGAGGATCTTGGATCAAGCCCGACCATAGGTTCATCAAGAACCCACACAGAAGGATGATGCATAAGGGAACCTATCACGGCAATCTTCTGACGCATGCCCCTGGAATAGCTTCCGATAGGATCGCTTACCGCCTGAAGCATCTCAAAAGTCTCCAGCAGCCGGACAGCCTCGGGCTCCCTCTTTTCACCGGGTACTCCATATACATCGCAGACAAAATCAAGGTATTCTGCACCTGTGAGTTTTTCCCACAATTGAGCTTCATCCGGAACGTAGCCTATCTGCTTCTTTGCGTCTATGGATTTGTCCACCAGGTTAATGCCGGCCACTTCAACTGAGCCTTGATCAGGCTCAAGAATACCTACCATTATCTTTATCGTTGTTGTTTTCCCGGCACCGTTGGGCCCCAGGAAACCGAAAATCTCACCCGGCATTACATGCAAGTCCAGGGAATCCACAGCTTTTACGTTTCCTCCATAACTCTTTGAAACATTGGATATTCTGATCATCAATACGCACCTCCTCAAAGCACTCTGCAATCCAGGCGTGTCACTATATGAGCGAGGACATCAACCTTTAGGCTGTAATGTGATACGTACCCGGGCGAATTCCGTCACAGACTAAAGCCCAACCTTTCCACAAAGCCGGCTTTAGCCTGTTACTCATTTGATTCAACGTCACCTGTACACATACACACTATGACCATTGTATACACTGTACACTGTACATATAGATCACGCTTGCACCTTCCGGGAGATTCCGTGTCTCCATGCGCCGTCCATTTCCTCATAGCCCATGTCGAGAATGACCGCCCCGTGGCAAGCGCTGCACCTTTCAACTACCAGCCTATCAGCTGCAACCTGCCCGGCTACTGCAAAAAGCACCCCCTTGGCGTGACAGAGCTCTTCTATTACAGGTTCGTGCTCCGGGCTGAAACTCACAACAACCACTGAATCACTTTCACCGAAAAGCACTCCGTCAGGCCTGTGGGAAGGTTCAATAATCCCATGGAGGGAACCAAGGGTGACATGAGCCCCTCTCGCCCCATCTTCACCCCATATACACGACCGGGCAAGAGCCACTGCAAAACCACCTAACGAAACGTCTTGAGCCGAAGCGAACAGCCCTTTTTGGGCGCCTTCAGCCAAAACTTCAATAATGCCTTTTTCCATCTCAAGATCAGGATATCTTATGTCACCGGCAACAATACCATGGGCCCGGTCAAGATACTCGGTGCCGTTTAGTGATTGCCCATCTCCGTAAATCTTTCCCAGGACGGCAATCTTGTGGCCTGCAGCCTTGAACCCGGGTGTAATTCGCTTGTCTACATCATCCAGAAGGCCAATCATCCCGATAACAGGTGTCGGATAGACAGGCTCACCCTGGGTTTCATTGTAAAGGCTTACGTTTCCTCCGGTTACAGGAGTGCCAAGGGCACTGCAAGCCTCTGCCATACCTTCAACAGATTCCTTGAGTTGCCAGAAGATCTCCGGCTTCTCAGGATTGCCAAAGTTCAGGCAATTGCTAATGGCCAGGGGAACAGCGCCGGACGCTGCTATAGCACGAGCTGCTTGAGCAACAGCCCATTGAGTGCCTGCCCTGGGGTTTAGGTAAACCATCCTACCATTGCATCTGGTTAAAACCGCCAACCCCTTGGCTGTGCCTTCTACCATGATCATTCCGGCGCCCTTTTCAGGGCCTTCTACCCTATTTGAACCTGCGGAATTGTCAAAGCGGCTAAACGCTACATGTTTTGAAGCAATATTCGGCGACGCCAGGAGTTTTGCCAGAACACCGTTGAACGCGTCAACGTCCGGAACAGAAACAGAGTTTGCTGAAAACTGCCTGTTGCGTTCAACATAGCAAGGCTGTTTCCATTCCGGATTATACACCGGGGCTTCGGTCAGGAGTTTGGCCGGCACATCAGCCATTTTGATTCCCTTTTCGTAAACCTGAAGGTTTCCTGAATCATTAACTTCACCTATTTCAGCAACATTAAGGCCCCACTTGCTGCCGATGCGCTTGACCGTTTCGACCTTGTCAGGCGACACGATCAAGAGCATACGTTCCTGGCTCTCTGACAGCATGATTTCGTAAGGGGTCATTGCTTCTTCCCTTACGGGAACCTTGGAAACCTCAATGGCCAGCCCAGTACCTGCCCTGGCAGCTGTCTCAGCTCCGGAAGAAGTGATTCCTGCGGCCCCCATATCCTGAATCCCGGCAACTGCACCCTCCGCCATCATTTCAAGGCAAGCTTCAATAAGGAGTTTTTCCATACGGGCATCGCCCACCTGCACGTTGGGAGGCTCTTCCCGGGTGGCCTCATCGAGTTCGTCAGAGGCAAAAGTGCATCCGTGAATTCCATCCCTTCCGGTAGAGTGGCCTACAATCATGACCACATTGCCCACACCTGCAGCTAATCCCTTGTGAAGATCTTCATGACGTAAAATCCCGGCGCATAACACGTTGCATAATGGGTTGTGCGTGTAAGAGTGTGCAAATAAAATCTCAGAGCTAATTGTAGGAACGCCAAGTGTGTTTCCATAGCCGGCCATTCCTGATATTGCTTCTGAAAACAAAAACCGCGTCCTCTCGCCGGTTAAAGGGCCAAACCTGAGCGAGTTCGCCAGTGCCACAGGACGTGAACCCATTGCCAGAATATCCCTTACAATTCCCCCTACGCCTGTGGCCGCTCCTTCATATGGATCAACCGCGCAAGGATGATTGTGGGATTCGATTTTGAAAGCTACAGCCATTCCGTCTCCAATATCCACAACGCCTGCATTTTCCCCGGGCCCAACGAGAATTCCAGGGCCGGTTACAGGCAATTTCTTCAGCAAGTTCTTTGAATGCTTGTACCCGCAATGCTCTGACCACAAAACAGCAAACATTCCCAATTCCGTATAGTTAGGTTCACGGCCCAATTTCTCAACTATAAGCCGGTATTCGTGGTCTTTTAGCCCCATGTCCCTCCAGGTGCCGTCTTTGAATACTTCATTATTCTTGCTCATGATATGTGAAACCCACCCCGCTCCCATAGACTATGATTTCGCCGCTACGCGGCTGCTCATTCTCCTAGTTCGTGGCTTTCCCTGGGCTCCCTGCCCGCCCTGCAATGCCTAAACGCTCAAAAACATCATCTACATGAGCAAAAGTTTTATTCAAGTCAAAGCACGATTCTACTTCTTCAGCAGTGCAAAGCCGGGAGATGTCAGGATCGTCTAAGATCCTCTGTTTGAAATTGGGACGGCCTTCCCAGGAAGCCATGGCCAGTGCTTGCACTTTGGCATAAGCCTGTTCTCGTGTAAGCCCCTTCGAAATCAGCAAGAGCATAACTTCCTCTGAAAAAACAAGGCCACCTGTGAGATTTAAGTTAGAAAGCATTGTGTCAGGATATACTTTGAGATCAACAAGAATTCCAGTCATCCGGTTAAGTGCATAGTCAAGCAGAATCACTGAATCCGGTAGAATGATACGTTCCACCGAGGAGTTTGAAATGTCTCTTTGATCCCAAAGGTTGTTGTTCTCCAAGGCAGCCAAAGCGTAACCCCTCATTAGCCGCGACATACCGCATATTTGCTCGAGCCCCACAGGATTTCTTTTGTGGGGCATGGCAGAAGAGCCCTTCTGGCCTGGCCTGAAAGGTTCCTCAACTTCCCGTATCTCAGTTCTTGCGTACCCTCTTAGATCCGTCGCCATTTTTTCCAACGTACCTGCAACCACAGCCAGCATACTCACACAGAAAGCATGCCGGTCCCGCTGAACTATCTGGTTTGACACAGGCGCAGCATTGAGCCCAAGCTTTTCGCATACGTACTTTTCAACAAACGGGTCTACATGAGCATAGGTTCCAACGGCGCCTGAAAGTTTTCCCACTGATATTTCTGATATTGCCAGTTCTATACGCCTGCGGTTTCTCTTCATTTCCTCGTGCCAAAGCGCAAGAACAAGGCCGAAGGTTACAGGTTCGGCGTGGACTCCGTGGGTTCGGCCTATCATAGGTGTGTTTTTGTACCGTATTGCCATTTTACCCAGGACATCCAGCATCTTGTCTATGTCTTCCAGAATAATCATGAGCGAGTCTCTCAGCAGTGAAGACAAGGCAGTGTCAACTACATCATATGAAGTCAAGCCGTAGTGAATGAACTTCCCCGCTTCGCCCGCTGTTTCAGCCACCTGGCTGACAAATGCAATCACATCATGACGCACTTGAGATTCTATTTCGTCTATCCTCTTTACATCTATTATAGCTTTGTCTCTGACAGCCCTTGCAGTACCGGCCGGCACTTTCCCGAGAATCTCCCATGCCTCGAGCGCCAGTACCTCAACTTGAAGCCAGCGGCCATACTTGTTTTCGTCGCTCCATAGACGGCCCATTTCAGGCCTTGTATAACGGGGAATCATCTTAACTGCTCCTTCCTATCCCAGGCAATACAATGTTTCTGCCTATCACGCTCATTCATCTCATTCCCATTCAATGGTTCCCGGAGGCTTTGACGTAATGTCGTAGACCACCCGGTTTACCTGTGGAACTTCGTCTGTAATCTTCAAAGCTATTGCGTTGAGCAAATCATGGGGAATCGGAGCCCACCGGGCAACCATGGCATCAGAAGACAATACCGCCCTAATTGCGATTAAGTGCCCGTAGGTCCTGCCGCCCTCCTTGACGCCAACGGTTCTCACATTGGGGAGGACACAGAAACACTGCCATAGCCTGTCATACCAGCCTGCTTCTGAGATTTGCCGGTCCAAAACAGCCTGGGCTTTCCGGAGAATCTCAAGTTTCTGCGCCGTCACCTCTCCCAGTATCCTGACGGCCAATCCCGGGCCGGGAAAGGGATGCCTGTGAACCAGGGATTTGGGAAGCCCAAGTTCTTCACCTACAAGCCTGACCTGCTCCTTGTACAAATCCCTGAGCGGCTCCAGCAGTTCAAAATCCATATCCTCAGGCAAACCGCCCACATTGTGATGGCTCTTAACCAGCCGTGTCTCCCTCTCGTCTCCGGTGGTTTGCGCTTCAGCTCCGGACTCGACAATGTCTGAACGGATAGTACCTTGAACAAGGAAACGGGCACCTTCGTATTTTGCCGCTTCTTCTTCAAACACACGGATAAACTCTTCGCCGATGATCTTTCGCTTCGCCTCAGGATCCGCAATGCCTGCGAGCCTTTCCAGAAACCGGGATCTTGCATCAACGGCCTTCAATTCAATGCCCAGCCCGGAAAAGGACGAGGCAACAAATTCCATTTCCCCTTCTCTCAACAGGCCGTTGTCAATCATGACCGGTTTTAGGTTCTTGCCCATTGCTCTGTGCACCAAAACAGCTGCAACAGTGGAATCTACACCGCCTGAAACACCCACAATAGCTGACGAGCCTTCTGTGCTGTCTCTTATGTGAGATATCGCGTTGTGAATAAACTCCTGAGACTGCCGCCTGGACCATTCTCTACCCGGTTGAGCCATACCTATCATCCCCCTGTGCAGTGTACAGTGCCTACCTTCGTCAATATCATACGTCTGGTCAATATCATACATCTGGTCAATATCTTACATCCATTTCTCAGCTTTTTCTCAGGTACCGGTTCGTAGTTAGACACTTTATGCAAAGTCAAATAATTACTCAATCAAGAATGTACCACCTCAAAGCGAACGCAACAAGGGCACAGGATAGCCGTTTCACTCTTCCTCATCTAGGCGTTTGAGTTCGGCAACTGCATCCTGGTATTGAGCTTCCAGGTTCATCCTTTCAGAAACATCGTCTGCGGTTGACAGCTGTGAAACAATATAAGCCAGCCTGGTTCTTACTGCAAGTTCTCTGGCTTTCCGGTCTCCGGGCGTTCTCTGGTAATCCTGGCCGGTGCCACCGGGGCGGCCACTGTAGGCCCTGCTTTTTTCGTTACGAGCATCCATCCATTTCTGAAATTGTGTGTACGAACCATGGTACAAATGAAGGTTTCCTTGATCAAGATACCACATGCAAGTACAAAACCTCTCAATCAGAAACCTGTCGTGGGTGGCAACGATTATGGCTCCGGGGAATGCTGCCAGGGCTTCTTCAATGGCTTCTCTGGCTATCACATCTAGGTGGTTGGTAGGTTCATCCATGAGCAAAAGATCATACGGAGCGAATGTGAGGCATGTTAGTGCAAGATTGGTGGGTTCGTCAAGAACAAGCAAGCCAGGATTGACTGAAAATGCCCGGGCCAACAGCAGCCTGGTCTTCTCTCCACCGCTGAGTACAGACAGAGGTTTATCCCACAGGTGCCGGCCAATGCCGAAACGGCCCAGATGCCCTGAATGTTCAGAACCTATCAAGCCTAACGGAGTACCCTCTGCAGGCGTACGGGCATCTTGTTGTGCCCTACTGCCGCCGGCTCCGGCTTTTTCGGCTCCGGATTCTTCAGTTCCGAATTCGGTTCCGGCCTTCTTACCATTCTCTCCGCTGTTGGATTTGCATCCGTACCCATTGCTGCCACTTTCGGCCACTGCAACCCCAGCCG